>NZ_CANLZC010000100.1 GCF_947495455.1 uncultured Shewanella sp.
GTCGATATCAAGGCGGAATTTCGTATCTAATAGCTGGCTATTAGTAGAAAAAACAACACAGATAGGGGCAAAAATAGCGGTATTAAGCGGCGCTGCTTATCCCGAGTTCAGGTTATTTATCATACTTGCTTGGTTTTCTTTTCTTGCGCGGTTTTGCTGTACTTTGCCATAAGTAGATCCCAGTGAGTGACATGACAATCAGGGCGAGTGCAACTAAGTCCATGAACCAAGGACCTAAGGGACCAAAAAAACGACCACTATGCACATCAAGAAGTACACGTTCCCAGCTTAAACTGTGACTTCTGGCTCTGAGTGACACCTTTGCTAGTGCTTCAGGGACTTGAAAGCTGGGCAGAGGTTCAACCCATTTAATGGCCTGCAAGGGGGTTGCTGGCGTCCAATCGATGAGATCCTCATTACTGAAAAAGTACCCGTTAGCCGTTTTAAGCCAAAGCTGTCCATCTTGGCCTATTGCTTCGATATGTTGTGGTAAACCTAAACTACTGTCTTGCATTTCTATTAATTGGCCATGTGGAGAAATAAGGTAAAGTGTTGAAGGTGTTATCGCCAAATAGAGTTGATTAAAAGGAATAATGGCTGAAATGGGCTGCTGGGCTTCAATAGGGGGAAATTTTTCAATCCAAATGAGATTATCCGAGCTGGCGATCAGAGGATGAGTTTGATATATGCTGATATTGGAGGGGGGTTTAATACCATAATTATTCAATAACCAATTGAAGGTCACTTTACGTGAGTCTAAAGATAACGGGTGACTATGATTAATTAATATTCCGGTTATTGAGAGTAATATGACAAATATTACACTCAATATACCCAGTTTTCGATGCCAAAAACGAAACTGTTTACTGGCATGTTTACGCATTTTATGGTGCTTTATTCGATGGTATTTTTTTGTCATATCGATTGGTACTTGATTGAGCAATAATGACATTTGTGAAGGCCATACTCATGAGTGCTGCGACGCATTCAATCTTTGTTTTGTATTTTAGCATCGAGCCAGAGTGCAATGCGTGATAACTTAGTTAATGCTCGCACTGAGAGAGTTGCGCCTGTAATGCCGTCGATATGTCTATTCAGTGTCAGATCATCATTAAGCTTAGCGGCTTTAAATTGATCGGTAAAAAAAGCATGTCTGACTTCATCGCCACGACTTTCACGGTAGATCAGTACTTTTATTTGTTCAATCTGTTTATTTTTGACATGTATGCCCACAGTAATGGGGGATTCTTTGCCGATTTCATTTAAAATCCAAACGGTTTCACGGCCTTTTTGCCAATAACGGATCCGCATTTTATTAAATTTATGGGCTAAAATATTTTCTATGACTGTTTGAGCATCATCATCAAGCCAAAAGACTTTTGCTTTCGCCGTTGAAGTTTGTAAGGCTTGGCTAATGAAGGCTTTCGGTGTTTGATAAGTGCCTTTTGCTAAGCTCGCTGTACTATACGAGAGAATGATCAAAAGAGACATTAAAGGAGTCAATTTCATGTTTGCTTACCCCCCCTTTAAATCATTCTCATGAGTTCATGTTAAGCCCTAAGCCAATCAGTTTCGCCATCTCTGATTGGCATTTATTTTTACCTGCTATTTCAGCCTGTTAATAGTGACTAAAATTGATAACCCACGCCTAAATTAAATCCGTCTGCATCATTGGCCCCACCTTGGTTCTCATAGTCTGCTTTAAACACAACATTTTCATGTAGCCAATAGTTGATACCCACATTCGTTTGTTTAACTAAAGTATCATCATTCATGCCTGCTTGGGTATCATATTCATTATAGCGTGCAAAGACACCAACACTCTCATTAAAGCGGTATGAGGGTTCAATAAAATAACCATCTTGTTTATCTTTTCCTAATGCTTCTGCTTGGCGACTGTCTATATTCCAGTTTGCAATGAGCGCTTTGATGGTGAATTTTTCAATGGTGTAAATCACATGTCCAGTGAGTAACATGGCTGGAGCAGAGTCAACACCGGCTGCGCCTTGAGTGATATCGCTTTGATATTGCGCTGTCGCCGCGAGTTCTAAACCTGGAATGGCGGTGTATTTAATGCGTGCAGTATAAGCGAAATCAGAGGCGATGGCTTCTGAGACCTTTTGGCGGCCACTGCGAATATTATAGGCATTATCGCCTGTTGTTGGAACATTCAGCCCACTGGTCATCGCAGCATCAAAAACCAATCCTGGCATAGCTAAAATGTTAAGTGCCAAACCGCCTTCCCACCAAGTGGTTGGAATAATATTTGTTTCTACTGGATTACGCTCAACACCATAAAACGTGGCGGGCTCATGAGTTTCATTTAAAATGCCTACGGGTATGAGAAATAGACCGGCTTTGCCACTGAGCATTTGATTAAAATCATGCTCGACATAGGCTTGCTCTAGTTCAACTTCTCCATTTTGTCCATCACCAGAGACGGAATGTTCCAGTTCCACTTCAGAGAAAAAACGGGTATTTGCGGTAAATTCATGATTAAAGAAAAGGACAAAACGATGAAAGTCTATTTCTTCATGACGGGTGTTAGTTTGATTATTTTCAATATTGTTATAATGTAACTCGCCATATCCCCCTATGGTCGTCGCACTTTTACTGCTAGTACTGTTGTCAACCACATCTGCTGTTCTTTCCACTCTTTTTTCAGTTTCATTCAAACGTCGCTCAAGCTCATCGAGTACTTGTTGTTGTTGCTTAATGGTTTTTCTTAAGTCTTCGGTATTGTCGGCAGCAAATACTATGGGTGCAGACAATAAGGTGGTCAGTAGACCAGCCAGTATGGTTTTTTTCATCTTAATCCCAATGTGTAGTGGTTGAATTGTTGCTTTAAAACTGATTAATGTATTTTATTTTTTACATGCTTGTAATGCAAATTATTATCATTTATAAAACTCTTTATATTCAGTTAATTATACTTCGGATCCTGTTGAGTCTCTTTTGATAAATATTCACTAGTTAAAAAGAGTGAAAGTGTATTTATGAAAAAGTGTTTTTATGAAATGGATTCTTGTTGAATGTATTTAACGATTTGTGCTGATGGCCAGATCATAATGCCTGTGATCACCATTTTTGAAAAAAAGGACACACTAATGAGCTCAATAATCTCGGGAAGCGTTTTCATGTTATAAAACCAAATGCTGTAGCCTATGACGGTAAAGAAAAAGACACCAATAATGGTTGAACAGAAACTTCGCAGTGCATAATGGCGATGATTTAATTTGTTTTTCCACCACGCCATAATACTGATATTGATCAATGAGCTGATGGTTAATGCAATAATCAGTCCCCAGTAAATATGGGGTAGTGGCCCTAGTATCGTTTCATAAGCAGGCTGAATGTTAAAGGTTTTAGGAGAGGGCAAATAAATAATCTGGCTGAGTATCACATCAAAAATAAACTCCATAAACAGCGAACAAAATAATAGAAACCTCGCTAATTTCTTACCATATACTTCATTGATCATGTCGCTGATCAAATAAATAACGGGAAACACTATTAAGGATGCTGAACCATGAATGGTTCCCAGCACAATGATTTTATAGGTTAGTAAATCACTTGATATCACACAAAGCATGTAAAACATGGCTATGGTGATCAGCAATTTATAATGAAATTGATGAATTTTCATGGTCGCTCTCGATTATTGTTAGCTATGTGAAGAATAGTCGAGGAATGAAAATCAACCATGTTTTGTGAATGACAATTGAAGGATGAATGAAGCCTTATTTTCTTGAAGGAAATGGTTCCAAGATTTTGTTTAACTGTTTATAATAACTCATTTTTTAATGAGAAATCCCTATGGTAAGAGAAGGTACATTTGAAGAAGCATTGAGTGTTTTTGATAGTATTCCCGAATTCGAACGCTATGCTAGCGAAGCGGATATGAAGTCAAAATTGATTAAAGGATCGCTGATCCTCATTACAGAAAAAGCAGGTGAATTAATTGGTTTTAAAATGGGCTACCCTTTGAACGACACAGAGTTTTATAGCTGGTTAGGCGGTGTGGTGCCCAAGCATCGAAAAGCAAGTCACGCTCAAGCCATGTTAGAAGAGCAAGAGCAGTGGCTTAGAATGCATGATTATAAGCGGGTGAGAGTCAAATCGATGAATCGCTTTTCGGGAATGTTGTGCATGCTGATCCGTAATGGCTATGACATTGAACGGGTAGATGAATATGCTCATTCAGAATTAGAGCGGATCTGTTTTGTGAAGACGCTTTGATAGGTTTATTGACCATGTACATGCTGCTTAAGAGAATGAGCTCTGACATTTTCGGTGCAGGTTTCATGAGAGGTGGCAGCCCAGTAACATACCGAGTATGAATTGAGCTGCTTGCCTTTCTCCTTCTTAGTTTTAGTGTGAGAAGGTCGCTAGACCATAACCGACTTCAAATAATGGCTGGTCAAATTTGACCCTGCCTTTACCTTGACTATAGATGGGATAGTCCTGTAACGATTCATCATTGCTGATCCAATCGACCGAGAGTGTATTGGCGCTGTTTGCATTACAGTGGATTTTATCAGTACTTTGACCATCGCAGAACAAGTATTGACCTGTAATAGCATTGGTCAGTGCTGTTCCCGCTGCGGGGCCTGGAAGCCAAGCGGCAATAAAGGCATCACTGTTACTGAGTGCTTGAGAATCATCACCATCGATTATTCTGGTGCGGCCGGAGAGGAGAATACTGATCAGAGGAATATTGGTATCATAACCTTGTACTTGATTGATGATTTGATAAGCAAAATCATCGTTAAAGCCGACATTATTATCATAATCCATTGCCAGTGTCGTAGGCTGATCTCCCATAAGGTAGGCATTTAAATTTAAGGAAAATAAGCAGCCTTCAGTACTATCAAGCCCAGCAGCACAATAGGGGTTACTGACATCTCCCATAAACTCTGAATAAGGGTATTCGGCCAGTACACCAATGATAAGTGTATTACTTGCTGTCATATCACTGGCGTAATCAGCCAGTTTTGTGAGAAAGCCATTTTCCGCAGAGGTAATGTTTTCGGTTGTGGTATTGATATTATTACCGTAGTCGGGATAGAGCAAGGTTGCATCGGGAAACGCATTTTTTGCCGCATCGAGCACACTCATGGCACCGGAACGGGTCCGATATTCTTTATCTTCCCACCAAGTGTTGCCTTGCGCACCTTGCCATGACATTGTCCAGCCTCCGGCTTGTGCTCCTATATTATTGTAATTTTGATAAACACTTTTTTGGTAACTACCTGCATCTGTGTATTCATTAATCGTCACATCACCAACAAAAACGACATATTGAATATTGTTTGGTTTAACAGGCAGTACGTCATTGTCATTTTTTAATAATACTAATGATTTTTCTGCCGCTTTGACTGCTAGGTTGATTTTCTCTTTTTGAGGATATTGTTCCTGTGACAATGTCTTAAAAGAATGATGCCATTGGTTTTTATTATCCAGACTGATCAGCCCCATTGCATATTTAACCGCTAGAATATTATTCACTGCTTCATCAATGCGCTTTTCACTGATCAAACCATCTGTGACGGCTTTTTCAAAAATGGTCAGGAAATCGTCTAAACTGGTGTAATCACTTGCTGAGCTTGTGATCATTATCATGTCAATGCCATTATTGATGGCCAGAGCCAGTGCTTGTTCGTAAGGCAGCGTCATTGGAAATGTGCGATCGGCAATATTTGCAATCGCCCCATAATCACTGACGACAAAACCTTTGAAAGGCTTTCCGGTTAGTGTGCCATCGAGAAGCTGTGATTTGAGGTTATCTTCAATTGACATAGGTGTGCTATTAACCGAGCTGTAAGACACCATTAAGGAACCTGCATTGGCATCGATCCCGCCTTCATACCCTTTTGCGTTGACATTCGTGAAACGATCTTCATCAGTGACAACAACATTGCCTTGATCAACGCCGCTTTCAGTGGCCCCATCACCGATAAAATGTTTAATGGTTGCTAATACGCCTGTGCTTGCAAACGTACCATTTTGATTAATTTGTTGAAGTCCTTCAACCATGCGCGGGTATCTTTAAGTGCATTTTCAGGGACACTGCCTAAGGTTTCAAATGTGCGGCCCCAATTGGGATTATGACTAATGGCGACGGTAGGGGAATAGGTCCAGTTAAAGCCAATTTGTAACATGTCATTTGCTACGACTTGTCCGATTTTGTTGAGTAATTTGGGATCGTGTGTCATAGATAACCCAATATTTTGAGGAAAGATCACATTGCCCAGTACTTCGTGAAAACCGTGAACAGCATCAATACCGGTCAGCAAAGGAATCGTCACTTTTTGCCCGTTTTTTAATGTGATCACGGGCGAGTTGTTATTGGTGCCTTCAATGAGTGGCTTCCAGTTTTCAGCTGTTGCTGTTAAATAAGCATCAGGATCATACATACCAGCACTGACAGAGGTGCCATCGGGGATTTCGCCACCTGCTGCTAAGACTGCACCAATATAATACTGTTTAAATAAATTGTAATTGAGATAATAGGTGCCATTTTCATCTTCAGTCTTAATAAAGTTATATTTTGGCAGTGTCATTTGGCCAATTTTTTGTTTTAACGTCATTGAATTGACAATGCTGGCTGTTTTAGCTCGATAGTCATCAAAGATGTTTGCACTATTTTTAGGGACATTTATAACGGTAGTTGCGAGATTATTCTTTTCATTTTGCTGGCTTAAGGTTATATCGTCTGTTTGGTCGCTAAATGCACTTGTGCATACTAGGCTTATGGCTGTGAGCCCAAATAGAGTCGCACGCATATAATGATCTCCTGCAAGGTCAAGTTATGTGATATAAATGATGCGCTTTTAATGTTGGAAGTGAAAGATTATTAAAGGTGATAACGTCAGATAGTGCTAATCTCGCATAAGTGAATGATGGAGTGTTTTCTCTGTTACTCTTGTTGGGTATATGGTTACTGTGTTTAATTATGATTTTTTAGTGTTTTAAATTGTTTGTTTTTTTGTTTTTAAAGTGTTTTTGCTATCCATTTTTGATTTATAATATTGTCATTATAGTTTTTTTGAAAATAAAAAGTAAAAATATCCATAATATAAATTACGATTATTGACATTAAATTACATTTCTGTGTTAATTATGGTGTTATTTATTTTGTAATGATGATTATACATTGTTTTTACTGTGTGAATTTTTGGTTTGTTTTTTATGTTTTTTAGGTTTTATTCACCTTAAAGATAAATGTTGTTTAATAATTAACGATTCAAGTAGCTTTGAAGCTGGGCCTTGTTGCTCTCTATTGGGCACGACAAGACTGAGCATGACTTTGCGTTGGCTGTTTCCTGATAAGTTGAGTTGAATGAGTTCAGCTTGTGCCAGCTCTGTTTCAATGAGATGTGAAGGGATCCAACAAAAGCCGATGCCTTTTTTCAAAATGTTAATGGCTTCGTGAAAATTTGAGACAGTCCAACGTTGCTCGGCTTTAAGCCAGCCAAGATCGGCTGTTTCATGACGTGCGGTATCTTTGATGACAATTTGCAAGTGTTCAGCCAAGACTTTGTCATCTTCAAGGAAGGGGGTGGCTGCGAGTGGGTGCTGAGGATGACAGACGAGGATGAAGAAGATATCGCATAAAGGCTCGGCAAGATAACCTTTAGGGGGGGCGCCGTCACAAATGGCTAAATCGACAGATTTTTCTTTAATAAGTTCTTGTGTACCTGTGATAACGGAATCTAAAATGGTGATGCGAGTGCCTCGACTTTGTGGAAGAAAACAATCTAATGCATTAATTAAATTATCCATGGGATAAATAATTTCTCTGGCTAAGGTGAGTGTAGGTTCCCAGCCTTGTTGTAAATTACTGGCCAAGTTTTCTAAATTGTGCACCGATTGGGTGATATGCCTTGAATGACGTAATAGCACTTCACCGCTGGGTGTTAATTCTGCTTTACGTCCATGCACTTCAAGCAGCGAGACACCCAATTGCTGCTGCAATTTCCCCACGGCATGATTGAGAGACGACTGACTTTTATTCAGTTGTTCTGCGGCTTGAGCATAGCCGCCATAATCGATTACAGCTTGCAATATTCGCCATTGTTCTAATGTAGATTTTGCTCTATCCATAGTAAAAGGCCTTATTTATTTCGGTTTCAATGGGCTTGTGACGTTCTTGAGCAAGCGAGAGGGGAATTTTGCTTCATTTTTTGAATAAGCCTATAAGGTGTGATTGGCATATTGAGTAAATGTGATAATCGTTCAGTGAGTTTTACGGATCTTTCATTGATCACTAAGGTATTAAAAATGGTTTTGGGATCCTCACAAGCGTGAAGTGAGTGATAGAGATATTCTCCCAGGCTTGATTGCCACAAGGTGTGGTAATATAAAGGGCCTTCATCAGCAATCGCACTGAAACTCACGGGATAATTATTCACGTTTGGCCAAATGTCACCAAAGGCATCGCTAAAGGCTTGGCTGAGATGATCTATTGAACTTGTTTTATTATCTTGATAAGCACTTAATGCCACTTTGGCTCTAAAAATGGTTAATTGCTTGCTATAAGCTTGAATGATAGCTTCTCGGCTGCCCGTTTTTGGCGAACCTATGAGGGATTGGGTTAATGCGTAGGTTAGCCAATATTGCCCGATATTGGCACTGTCATAGGTTTCACCTAAGGTGTTATTAAAATAATAGTGACTGCCTTGGCTGAGATCGTTTATTGCCATGGCGACGGCTTCAATCATTTTTTTGGCGGCTTGATAACTTGACACATTATTTTTAATTTTGAGTTCAAGTTGTCCAAATTGTTGTCCAACCACTAAATGCCGTATGGGCTGATAGGCAAATTGATTGGCAGATGAAATAAAGACTTCTCCTAACAAGCGTTCATTAAGCCAGACTCGGTGAATACTGGGTGAGATAATCTCAAGGTGAATGCCATAGGGGATGAGCGCTTGGTATAGTTGAGTTAAAAAATCATGAGTACTGACGGCAATGAAAGGGGATTTCTTCGCTTTTTTTAATGCCATTCCTATGTCCCATGGGGGAATATTCATTGGGCGAGTCTGACTGTCCAAAAAGGCGTTAACCAATGCTGGAGAATACAAGACTTGTGTGGAGGTTTGTAAACTGGCGAAATCCTTAAAGCCTTTTTTCTTGGCATAAGTGTTTTGAATATCGACAATAGTCTTCAGTATTGGGGTATTACGTTCGATAGTGCGAGCTTGGTAGGCTTGCCAGATTGTTTTTCGGCAATTGGGATTGGTTTGCTTTAATAAATAGCTGGCGATAGACTGATTAAAAGCTGCTGGCGTTTGCGTTTGTTCTTTTACTGCCGTGCTATTATCTTGAAGTTGACAGCGTTTATCGTGAAAATGTAATGATAATGCTTGGGAGGCTAACCCTTGCTTGAAAGCCGCTTGTGCGGTGTGAAGTTGTGACTTGGATTCTCTATCTCGTTGATTATAGACGAGTCGATATAGCCGCTGCCCTAATTGGGCCAATTCGTTATTAGGCGAATTTAATAATTGGGGAAGTAGCTTAGTGAAGCCATCAGATAAGACAAAACGTTGCAGGCCATCACTTAAATAAAACTGACAATGTAATAAGCTTTCTTTGTCATCATTATGGATAGGAAATTGCTTATAATAATTGACTCTGTCTTTAATATTATAAAAACCCAATAACTGATGTTCTAGATAAGTCATGCGCTCAGCCAAGGCATCGTCATCTTGTGTTGTGTTTAAAGGAGAGCTCATCAGCCCTGTTGATAGCGGCGGAAGCTGTAAGCATTGTTTAACTAAGAGGGATAGCGGCGTGGTTGCCGAAAGAGTCACAGAAGAAAAGCCGATACTGATAAGTAGCAGTATCGGTCTAATACCAACAAACATCATTGTATTATCCTGAAAATAATGGTTCCTTGAAAGCAACCTCCCCTAAAAAGGCAAGGGCTGAGTAAGGATTTTATCCTTAAAATGCTTACCCTTTAAAACAAAAATGTGCTTTGGCATAAGCGACGCGATCTTCAACGGACATAGGTTCATTCCTTAATTGTTCAATATGTTGTAAGGGGCCTAATAATCCGCAGTTATTGGCAATTTGAATGGCCAGTCCCGGTCTGGCATTGAGTTCCAGTAACAAGGGGCCGCGGTGTTTATCCAGTACCATGTCGGTGCCTAAGTAACCCAGTCCAGACATTTCATAGGCTTTGGATGCCGTATGTAATAAGGTATCCCATTCAGGTACGGCGATGGCGGTGAGGTTTTTTTGGGTGTCAGGATGATGATTGAGTGGCGTATCAAATTGAACAGCATGTAAACCTCTGCCTGTGCCAATATCGATGCCGACACCCACCGCACCTTGGTGCAAATTTGCCTTGCCGTCTGAAGCCGCAGTAGATAAACGTAACATGCCCATGACAGGAAACCCTTTAAAAACGATCAGGCGAATATCCGGAACACCTTCATAAGAGTAGCCTTCAAAAACAGGATCAAATTGAATGAGGCCTTCAACAATGGCAACATCCGGGTTGCCACCTAATGAAAACAAACCGCTAAGAACATTGGACACATGGCGATATAGTTCATCATGTAAGACTTCATCACCATTAGGTTTGAAATAGCGGTCACCTTCGACTTTGGTAATGACTAAAATGCCTTTACCACCGGATCCTTTAGCGGGTTTAATGACAAAACCGGGCAGTCCTTTGACCATAGCAGGAATGTCATTGATGGCATGTTGAACAAAAATGGTGCCGATTAACTCAGGTACGGCGATGCCATTGGCCATGGCTAATCGTTTGGTACTGAGCTTATCATCCACTCGCTTATAGTATTTACGCTCATTATAACGACCAATATAGTCGATATTGCGTTTATTCATACTCAGTACACCATTGCGGTGTAGGGCTTGAGGCCGGGCGAAGATCATGGTTATTCTCCAGCCAAAGGTTTAAAGCGTTTTAATTCAAGTAGGCGATAACCTGTGTATTGCCCCATCACTAACACTATGGCCAACACGATTAAATGGATCCCTAAGAAGTTAAACACCCAATGTTGTACCCAACTTGCGCTCATGGCAAGGTAGGCCAGTGTCGCGACGAGTAGACTGCCTCCCCCTTGAATAAAGACTTCTTTAGGGCCTTCTTCTTCCCATAAAATGGACATACGTTCAATGGTCCATGCCAAAATAATCATAGGAAAGAAAGTGATAGTTAAGCCTTCGCTTAAGCCCAGTTTATAGGATAATAGCGTGAAGACGCCGATAATACCTATGACGACGATAATCACAGCCGATATTCGTGATATGAGCAATAAATTGAGCTGGGATAAATAGGCTCGTATCATGAGTCCACAAGAGACGATGAGTAGAAAGCCGACTAATCCTGTGAATAAGGTGGTTTGAATAAAGGCCAAGGCGATTAAGACGGGCATGAAAGTGCCAGAGGTCTTAATGCCAATCAATACGCGTAAAAAGACCACCATAAGTACGCCAATGGGGATCAATAATATGCCTTTGAATAAACTTTGTTCTTCCAAGGGGAGTTGATAAAGCGAAAAGCTTAATGCGTCATTATTACGTAAAATATCAATGGAGGTGGCGAGGGCAGAGCGGGTATCTTGTAGCATTGAGAAGCTGACTTGTGAATTGGTTCCGCCGATGACGTCTAAGACAGATTTACCCGATTGTCCCCATAACAGTAGATTCTCAGGGCGGCCCTGTGTGCCGTCATTTGGGTTAAATAAATACCACTGGCCATCATTATAGACTTCAACAAAATTGATTAATTCTTGTCTGCGTCGTTGATCTTGTAAATACAAGCCACTGACTTCACGTGCTGGAATGGCTTTGTTATGTAAAATATTAATAAATAAGGATGTGGCTGAGTTTCCAGAGAGGAGTAACTCTACATTTTGACTGCGCTCTGCGGCATTAAATTCTTTATTTAATTGCTGAGCGAAAGATAAATTGGTTGCACTGTGATCCCACACTTCTTGAGTAACTTGTTCTGCTGCGGCTTTTTCTGTTGCTGGCCAAATATAAGGCGTTGGCGCTTCAGGGACTGTTGTGGCTAAAATTTTAGTCTGCCCCGTGGGAATTAAGGTCACCTTATAGTAGAGATCTTGCCGTCCTGTGGCAGAGCGTTTCGACCAAATGGCACGTTTATCACCGTTATCGTCGTTGCTGATACTTAAGCCATATCCCGGTGAGGTGGTATTTTCCACTAACACTTCATAAGCAGGATCTTGAGGTAATGAAAAAGAGGCTTCAACGGGTTTTCCTGTTCCTTGAAAACTCACTTTGGCATCCACTGCCCAACTTTGTACCTGTTGTCCCGGTAAAAAAGGGACGTGGTGTTCTACACTGCGATAAATACAGGCAGCAACACCTAATATAAATAAGAAGGCAACTAAAAGATAAAAGGGTTTCTTAGAATGCATCGGGTATCCCTATTTGTTAGAATTGATCTTGTTTGGGTCCTTCTTTCCATGAATAAAGGTCTTTCCTACATCAACAACGGCAATATCTTGCATGAATTTTCTGCCTAATAGTAAGGGGTAGTCAAGGTGACTACGATTCACTAAATTTAATTCCGTTTGGGCTTCGTATTCACCAATTTTGAGGTGGGCGAGAATAACGGGGCGGCGGTCGGCAGCATCGTCAGCGTCTTGTTTGATACGGACAAAGCGGACGACTTTTGCCTCAAAGGTTTTGGCGGGTTTATCAGGTCCATCGACAAAGACGTCGAAACGAACCCATGAGCTGCCATCGCGTTCAAATAACACGATATTACGAGAATCCAGAGAGGAAGATTCAGCCCCAGTATCGATACGAGTATTGAAACTGGCTTTGACTTCATCGACATAGACTCGCTCGATTGCACCTAAGAGAAATTTATCACCTAAAGGAGACTGATACTTTTCATCGACTTTAGGTTGACTCTTCTGGACATTAGGCTTGTGTGTTTGTGCTGCGGAGGCGGCTTTTAGGGTTTTTACTTCATCTTGTAATGAGATTAATTGCGCATTGAGTGCATTCAAACTGGCTTGCTGGGACGCACTGCCGAGATAAATACCGGTTAAAATTGTGTCTCTTTGCTGAGCTAAACTGGTTTCAAGGGCCTTAGCATCAACAGGTTCGGGTGTTGGGGTTACAGCGTCTTTGGTGGCACATGCAGCCATTAGGCTAGAGAGTGCTATTATACAGGTCGTTCGCTTCAACATAGAGGTTCTCATAACACAATTACTCGATAAGATCTTTATTTGGCTGATTTTTAGTTGCGATGATTGTCGCTCGTTTAGGCGCGGGATAACCTTCAACAGTCAGATTTATATCGTTAGGATCTAAATAATCAACCAGGGATTCATTAGGCATCCACTCAGTGCTCCGTTGCTCAGCCAAGGATGTGACATCGATATTAACGCATTTTATGTCGATAAAGTCACTTTTTCTTAGCCATAACATTAACGCGGCCACAGAAGGCAGAAACCATACATTGTTCATTTTGCCGTATCTGTCTTCGGGAACCAAGACGGTATTTTCATCGCCATCAATGACTAAGGTTTCTAAAATTAACTCCCCGCCCGTGCGTAGTTGGTTTCTCAGTTGTATTAAGTGATCTATAGGGGAACGTCTGTGATAAAGCACACCCATAGAAAAAACCGTATCAAATGCATTCAGTGGCGGAAGGGCTTCTATGCCTAAGGGTAACAAATGAATAGGGTGGTGTTGACCTGCGAGGCGCTTAATGGCTTCAAATTGACATAAAAATAATGTAGATGGATCAATTCCCACAACATGTTTGGCCCCTTCGCCTAACATTCTCCACATATGGTAACCACTGCCACAGCCGACATCGAGAACAGTACGATTGGTTAAGGGAGAGATATGTGCTTGCAGTCGCTCCCATTTCCAATCTGAGCGCCATTCAGTATCAATATCAATACCATGAATAGAATAAGGGCCTTTTCGCCATGGTTTAAAGATCCCTAATAAGTTTTTCAGTTTCTCTTGCTCACCACTGGTGAGCTGTTGACCTGAGCCGATAGTGACACTGGTTTTAAAATCAATCTGATCCGGTGCTGGGTAGTGTAACTTATTGAGGACTTTTTCCCATTTGGGTAAAGTGCCATGTTTATGCTCGCGTTGCCACTGACCTAAAATAGCAGGTAGGGTTTCTAACCAATGTTGTAGACTTGAGTCGGCGATGTGTTTGTAAAAGGAGCTAAAGCTAATCACTAATGTGGCCACCATGGGTTGTTTCATGTCTGTGGTACAACATGAAAGGGTCATTATTCGGTGTTGATCTGTTATCGATTACACACGGCATTTATTTTATTGCGATGATAGATGCAAAATTAAAGCATTGGAACCAGATATTAAAATGTTCAAATCCTTGTGATTTTAGGCGTTGTTCATGTTCTGGCAGTGTATCGGGTTTCATCACATTTTCAAGTGAACTGCGTTTTTGGCTGATTTCAAGTTCACTGTAGCCATTGGCTCGTTTAAAGTCGAGATGTAACTCATCAAGGGTATGTTGGATCTCGTGATGTTTAAAATACAGTTTTTCAGACAAAATTAATATACCGCCAGGGTTGAGACCTTCATAGATTTTTTTGATTAAATGCTCTCTATCATCTGGCGCAAGAAATTGCATGGTGAAATTTAAAATAACCAATGAAGCATTATTAATATCAATATCCCTAATATCACCACAAATTAAATCAACAGGTGTTTGACTGACATAAGAGGCGAGATTTTCTTGGCAACGCTCAATCATCGCTTGGCTATTGTCAACGGCAATGATGCGACAATTTTTGTCTTGAATACGTCGCCTAACACTTAAGGTGGCCGCACCCAATGAACATCCTAAGTCATAGACATGGCTATTGGGCGTCACAAATTTATGAGCTAAATCCCCAATTGAATTAATGATTTGTCCATATCCAGGCACGGAGCGGCGGATCATGTCGTTAAACACACCCACCACTTTACTATCAAATTGAAAATCGCTGACTTGTGTTAAGGGAGTGGCGAAAAGTGTATCTTGAGAAGCATTCATTTAGTTTACAATGTGAAAATAAAACCTATTATTGCCGCCATGATAGCAATTACTTGACTGACTATCACTGGAAATTTTAAGAAAAATTCTGTTTGGTATTTTTTTAAGGTGTATCAGAATGAGGATCATCATTGAAAATTCTCGCTGATTTTGAAAATGTGCCCGTTTTTAAAATGCGCCTTTATTGTAAACACAAAAAATTGGTTGATAGTTCGCCGACTGATAGATGTGTGGTTTCGAAGTGGGTGATATTTTATTATAATGTCGCTTTTGTCTTATTTTGAATATTCCTCAAGCACCAGTTTGCGGATTGAAAGGAAGGAATGAAATGCGCAGTCAATATTGTGGGGACGTCAATGCGTCTCACGTTGGACAGGAAGTAACGTTAGTCGGTTGGGTCAATCGAAGCCGCGATCTCGGTGGTGTTGTATTTTTAGATTTGCGAGATAGAGAGGGCATAGTACAAGTTGTTTACGATCCTGACTTGCCAGAGGTTTTTGATGTTGCCAGTTCATTGCGCAGTGAGTTTTGTGTGCAAGTGACCGGCCTCGTTCGTGCTCGCCCTGATAGCCAAGTGAATAAAGACATGCGTACTGGCGAGATTGAAGTCCTAGGTAAGGGGCTCACCATACTCAATAGTGCACCTGCCTTGCCCATCAATATGGACAAAAATCAGCATAACACAGAAGAGCAGCGTCTTAAGTACCGTTATTTAGATCTTCGTCGCCCTGAAATGGCAGAGCGGATTATTTTTCGCTCTAAAGTGACCAGTAGTGTTCGTCGCTTTTTAGATGGCAATGGCTTTTTAGATATTGAAACCCCTATTTTAACCAAGGCGACGCCTGAAGGGGCCCGTGATTACCTTGTTCCAAGCCGAACTTATAAAGGGCAATTCTTCGCTTTACCTCAATCGCCTCAATTGTTTAAACAATTATTGATGATGTCGGGCTTTGATCGTTATTATCAAATTGTCAAATGTTTCCGCGATGAAGATTTACGCGCCGATCGTCAACCGGAATTTACGCAAATCGATATCGAAACCTCGTTCATGAGTTCAACGCAAGTCATGGAACAAACTGAAGCTATGGTTCGCGGATTATTTAAAGAGCTGTTAAATGTCGATTTAGGCGAGTTCCCTAAAATGACCTTTGAAGAAGCCATGCGCCGTTTTGGTTCCGATAAACCGGATTTGCGTAACCCGCTTGAACTTGTTGATGTGGCAGATTTAGTCAAAGAGGTAGAATTTGCCGTCTTTAAAGGCCCAGCTAATGATGTGGACGGTCGAGTGGCGGTATTGCGTATTCCAGGTGGCGCTAAGCTGTCACGTAAGCAGCTAGATGAATATGCTAAATACGTTACCATCTATGGCGCGAAAGGCCTTGCGTGGATGAAAGTGAATGATTTGGATAAAGGCATGGAAGGTATTCAATCACCTGTGCTTAAATTCTTATCTGAGGATGTGGTCAATGGCATAGTGGATCGCACCGGCGCGCAAACGGGAGACATTCTTCTATTTGGTGCGGATAAAGCCAATGTGGTGGCAGAAGCCATGGGCGCATTAAGGTTAAAAGCCGGTGAAGATTTTGACTTGCTTGAAGGGGATTGGCGTCCACTTTGGGTCGTTGATTTTCCCATGTTTGAACGTACCTCGGATGGCGGTTTACATGCCATGCATCATCCTTTTACGGCACCGAGCAATATGACGCCAGAAGAACTGGAAGCCAATCCAACGGCTGCTATTTCTGATGCTTATGATATGGTATTAAATGGTTGTGAGCTTGGTGGGGGTTCTGTACGTATTCATAATGCGGATATGCAAGCGGCTGTTTTCCGTATTTTGGGTATTGAAGAGCAAGAAGCCAATGAAAAATTTGGTTTCTTACTGGAAGCACTGCGTTACGGTACGCCTCCTCATGCGGGTCTGGCTTTTGGACTTGACCGTATTGTCATGTTGATGACGGGGGCCACTTCTATTCGTGATGTGATGGCTTTTCCAAAAACCACCACAGCGGCATGTCCATTAACCAATGCACCAGGTGAAGCGAATCCGGCTCAATTGGTTGAATTAGGCATTGGTGTGTTAGACGCACCTCAAGCTGACGCAGAATAAGTATTCGATTTTTTATCGCGAATACAGACATAACAAAGACAGCACAAGGAAGTGGATGCATGTGTCCATTTCCTTTTGATTTTAACCTCTTTAGGGAGTTATCAATGGCAGGTCACAGTAAATGGGCGAATATTAAACACCGTAAAGCGGCCCAAGATGCAAAACGTGGAAAGTTATTCACAAAATTTATTCGAGAGTTAACAGTGTCAGCCCGTGAAGGGGGCTCAGATCCCGACGCTAATCCTCGCTTACGTGCGGCTATCGATAAAGCACTGTCTAATAATATGACCCGTGATACTGTGGAGCGCGCAGTGAAACGGGGCGCGGGTGAACTTGACGGACAAGTCCTTGAAACCATTATGTATGAAGGCTATGGGCCCGGTGGCACTGCTGTGATGGTAGAAACCATGACGGATAATCGTAACCGTACGGTATCGGGCGTGCGCAACGCGTTTAGTAAGTCGGGCGGCAATTTAGGAACAGATGGTTCAGTTTCTTATCTTTTCGATAAAAAAGGTATCATTTCCTATGGTGAAGGCGTAGATGAAGATGCCTTGATGGATGCGGCATTAGAAGCTGGTGCGGAAGATGTGGTGACGCATGAAGACAGTTCCATTGATGTGTTTACCACTCCAGAAGACTTTGGCAGTGTTAAAGATGGACTGGATGCGGCAGGATTTGAGGCGTTAAATGCTGAAGTGACTATGATCCCTTCAACGAAAGCGGAGTTGGATGCGGACACAGCAGCTAAATTTATGCGTCTCATTGATAATTTAGAAGATCATGATGATGTTCAAGAAGTGTATCATAATGCCGACATTTCCGATGAAATCATGGAAAACCTCGAATAACCTTGAAAAAATGAGGTAACAAAGGGATAAAGCTTGTCTTTTTGAGTTTTCAGCTGATATGTCATTATCATGTTGTTTTGTGTTTTACCGCTCAATTATAGAAACGGCTTCATTTTATTCAAATTGAGTTTTCAGCTGATAGTTGCTTATCATCTTGCTTTGTTATTATGCCGCCCTATGTCTATGTCTATGTCCATGTTTATGTCCATATAGTGATATCGTGTAGTGGATAGTGGCGGCTTTATTTTATTCCATTAATATAGGATATTATGGCGATTATTTTAGGTGTGGATCCCGGCTCAAGGATCACAGGCTATGGCGTGATCCAATGTCAAGGTCGGCACCAGCAATACCTAGGTAGCGGCTGTATTCGTACATCCAGTGATGAACTGCCGCTGAGATTGAAACAAATCTTTAATGGCTTATCAGAGATCATTCGTCAATATCACCCCACAGAATTTGCCATTGAACGGGTGTTTATGGCAAAAAATGCCGACTCAGCACTGAAACTGGGTCAAGCCAGAGGGGCAGCGATTGTGGCGGCAACGGTGGCGGACTTGCCTGTTGCAGAGTACAGTGCGACACAAATTAAAAGTGCCGTGGTGGGCTCAGGTCGTGCACAAAAAGCCCAAGTGCAGCATATGATCCAGCAATTATTTGATTTGCCTGCGGCGCCTCAGGCGGATGCGGCGGATGCATTAGGGGTGGCTGTATGCCACTTCCATACCAGTCAAAGTTTAGTGGCACTGGCAGGAAAGGCGGCCCGTCGAACTTATGGTCGATATAAATAGGCAAGTTATTATTAAGTCGATTTTAATCGACAATGGCATAAACAATGGCCATTGTTAATCGTAAATTAAAAACCAGCATAATCAATGAGAGCGTCATATGATAGGTCGATTAAGGGGCAGCTTGCTTGAAAAGCAGGCGCCTGAAGTGCTATTAGAAGTCAATGGTGTAGGCTATGAGTTACAGTTACCGTTAAGTTGTTTCTGTGAATTGCCCGAAGTTGGTACTGAGGTTATTCTTTATACCCATTTTGTGGTGCGTGAAGATGCGCAATTACTCTATGGCTTTATCACTAAGCAAGAACGCGCTCTGTTTAGGTTATTAATTAAAACCAATGGCGTTGGGCCAAAATTAGCGTTAACGATTTTATCTGGCATGAGTGCCAGTGAGTTTGTTGCTTGTGTTGAGCGTGATGATGTCGTGACACTGGTGAAGTTACCCGGTGTGGGCAAGAAAACCGCTGAGCGTTTATTGGTTGAAATGCGTGATAAGCTCAAAGCATTATTAGAAGCCTCTGTTGGCTCAGAGCGTGAATTTGTACTGCAGACCAACTATGCGCCAGCGCCGGTGGCGAACACCGCCGAAGAAGATGCAATTAGTGCATTATTATCATTAGGTTATAAGCCTGCTCAAGCCACGAAGGCTGTGGCTGCGGTTTATACTGATGGTATGGACTCAGGGGCATTAATTAAATCGGCACTCAAGGCCATGCTATAGTCTTTTGTTCGTTCATTTGTGTTTGTGCATTTGTGATCGTGACTGTGCGTATAAATATATGTATATAGGGTATTGATATATGTGGAAGCATGTTCATTCTGTTTATGTCGACGCAAACAGGTATTGTTTAAAGGATAAGTGATGATAGAGGCAGATAGGCTTATTCAGCCACAAGCCATCATACAAGATGAAGCCATAGATCGCGCCATGCGGCCTAAATTACTCGATGAATATACGGGTCAAGATGATACCCGTGCACAATTAAAGATTTTCATCGAAGCGGCGAAAAAACGCGAAGAAGCTTTAGATCATATTTTGATTTATGGCCCGCCGGGGCTAGGTAAAACCACCCTTGCCATGATTGTAGCAGGGGAAATGGGTGTTAATATTAAATCCACTTCAGGCCCTGTACTTGAAAAAGCGGGGGATTTAGCGGCATTACTCACCAACCTTGAGCCTCACGATGTGCTGTTTATTGACGAAATTCATCGTTTAAGCCCTGTGGTTGAAGAAATTTTGTATCCAGCAATGGAAGATTATCAGCTGGACATTATGATAGGTGAAGGACCTGCGGCGCGATCGATAAAATTAGACTTACCGCCGTTTACCTTAATTGGCGCCACCACACGTGCCGGCGCATTAACTTCACCATTGAGAGCGCGATTTGGTATTCCACTTAGGCTTGAGTTTTATAATGTCAAAGATTTAAGTGCCATCGTGACGCGCTCGGCCAATGTGATGGGGCTTGAAATCGATGGGCTTGGAGCGAGTGAGATCGCGCGGCGCTCTCGGGGCACGCCGCGTATTGCCAACCGATTATTACGTCGCGTGCGGGACTTTGCCGAAGTGAAACATGATGGCGCCGTCACGCAAGCCATTGCACAAAAAGCGCTTGATGTATTGGATGTAGACAATGAAGGTTTCGATTACATGGACAGGAAGCTCTTGTTTGCTATTATCGATAAATTCATGGGCGGGCCTGTGGGGCTTGATAATCTCGCTGCTGCCATTGGTGAAGAGCGGGAAACCATTGAAGATGTGCTAGAGCCGTTTCTTATTCAACAAGGCTTTATTCAACGCACGCCTAGAGGCCGCATTGCCACCCAAAGGGCTTATCAGCATTTTGACTTGGCCAAGCCTGAGTAATACACATAACTGAAACAAAATGAAGAGGTCAGCATTCGCTGGCCTTTTTTAATCAGCGTATTGTTGCCACTGGCATAATCTATTGTTAAATTTGATTTTAATTTAATAAACTGAGATTTCGACTTAATAAATTGATTTTATATGCAATATTTTACAATTTATGATATGAGTAGAGTAGTAGATTCATAATATGAGTAGAAGAGTATAGCAGCGTGTGAGCGAAGGAGTAACCAGGTATGATCACAGTGAGGCACAGCGAGTTTTCCGATTTAGCGGCAATAAAAGCCATTTTTGAGCAAGAGCATGCCTATAGCAACACCTTGCAACTCCCGTATCAGTCCAGTGAACTCTGGGAAAAAAGGCTCACGAGCTGTTCTGATAATCATATTAATTTAGTGGCCCTCATTGATGATCAGGTGGTGGGACAATTATCCTTACAGGTGATGGACAGGCCGAGACGAAAACATGTGGCCACCCTTGGCATGGGAGTGTCCAGTGCACACAGAGGCAAAGGGGTGGGCAGTGAGCTGTTACGTGCTGCAACCGATTTAGCCGATAATTGGCTCAATATTCGGCGAATGGAATTAGAAGTGTATAAAACCAATGAAGTCGCCATTGCTTTATATCAAAAGCATGGCTTTGTCGAAGAAGGCGTAATGCGAGATTATGCCTTCACTCATGGTGAATATGTGGATGCCTTGATGATGGCAAGGTTGAGGAGGTGAGTTCTATTGTGAGTGCCACTCACACTCTAACTCACACTGGGGATATTTGATATTAAGCTTCGCTTAATTAAACGTCGTGAGTTCCCACTCTTTTTTGTAATAAAGAGTGGACCAAAAGGGGATCTACAGCAATCCCCTCTTGGAGCTCCGGTGCCGCCCCTAGCGGAGCAAAGCGCTTTATAATTCAAAGAAAAAGAATAGTTATCGCCTCATATTCACCGTCCGTGGTTCACCTAAGGCTATTTTCGGCATCCATGCCTTAATCACACGATTCTTTGTTGAATTATCTTTGCTGCTCCGATGGGGAGCCTAAAGCTAAAGAAGTGTCCATGCCGTCATCCATGCTTAAAGGGCAGTTCGGCAAAATATGTCCGTATATTAAAGTCAGTTCAGCTTTGATATAAATGGATTTATGAATGCCGTGATAGCAGGGATGCTATGGAACGGCCCTGCTTCTCGTTCATTAGCTTATGGCGTTGCCATATTCACCATGCCTCTTATATGGACTCCCGTGAGTAATCAACCTTTTTGTTCAGTAAAATGAGTAAATGCGAACTTATATACGGG
>NZ_CANLZC010000101.1 GCF_947495455.1 uncultured Shewanella sp.
GCTTATTATGGTTGTTTGGAGTATTTTACCTCAAAACCCTTGATGTGGCTGCTTTATATAAGGGGACACCTAAGACTTGCGCCATATTTAGCAAATAAAATGATTTTTATTAGTGCCACTCAAGTTACTAAGCCCGGTCAAAAGGGAGGTGATGTTCGTTTTTCACGTGTGAGTCGTGATTTAGGACTGCATCTCAAACAGCGCCCCGATACTTTTATTACAACATTAGTGGATTATTATGGGACAAGTGAATGGCCGGGGTTAGAGGCTGTCAAAAAAAATAGTACGCCCAAAGAAATAGCTCACACCTTGAATGGTGCGACTGCACAAGCCGTGAATGAGCTGTATTCTGCTTATCGCTCACATGAACGTTTTATTCCTTTTATTGCCATGCATGAATTTGAAGCCTTTTTATTTAGTGACGCGGACAAGTTAGCTGATGAATTAGGTATTCAGGTTAAAGAGATCCATGCAGTATTGGATGAATGTGATGGGCCTGAGGCTATTAATAATAGTCCTGAAACAGCACCTTCAAAGCGGTTAAACAAATGGTCCGCCAATGGAAAATTTGCTAAAACAACTATGGGGATTGCCATTGCGCAACGTATAGGCATAGCAACAATGAGAGCGAAATGTCCTTTGTTTGGTGATTGGTTAACAAGTTTAGAGCAAACGTTAATGATTAAATTATAAGATGCGATTAATAATGAGGGCATTCGGCGGAATGCGTAAGAATCGCCCGTATTTTTTGCGCCTTCTTTTTACCTACCCCTTCAACTTGAGTTAATTCATTTTCAGATGCTGTCATCACAGCTTCGACCGTCAAAAAGTGGCATAACAGCCGCTTGGCCAGTTTAGGCCCGACTTGTGGCAAACTTTGTAATATAAATAATTGGCGGCTTTTTTGGCGTTTAGGTTTACGTCCCGTGAGCTTCAAATCACTTGTATCATGATTTAATTGCTGAGCGCAATAATAGAGGAGTTTGGCGGTTTCGGTTTGCGATTGACTGCGTAGCACAGGAATATGAAAGTGGATGCTAATCGCACACAGTGCACCTATGATGGCTTCTCTATGGATCTTATATTCGCTTATGTCTTGGGTTTTCCCTTCAATTAATAGGGCAACCTTGAAGTCACTTTCAGCTAAACGGGCGATTTGTGAAAAAAGCCGACCATCACATAAAGAGAGGACGGGATCAGCCAGAGTCTTACGTTCAATGAGCCATTGATTGAGTTGATAATCACCGAGCGGGAGTCGTTTTTTAATGAGTTGAAGATCGCCATGGCAGGAGAGCTGAGCGATAATCGTATCCGCATATTCTCTGTCATCATAACAGATTGTTATTATTGGTGTCGGCAAAGAAAGCGTCGCTCATAGGGTTTGAATGAGTTTATTCAGTATAGCGTGATTTAAGCTTAAGCTTGAATGTAAAAAAGAAACGCAACAGCAGTATCTGACACAAGGTATGAGTATTTAGGCAGTCTCTGGATCCACTAGATAGGCTTTATCAGTTAACACAAGCCTATTCTCTCAACGGGAGAAATCGTATCGGTGAGCGTATTAGCTCAAAACCGCCAAGGTGTTTTTTATCTGGGCTTAACGACTGATATGATCATGACCTGATTAATACAACAAATAAGTTGTTTATGACCTGATTAATACAACAAATAAGTTGTTTATGACCATTTTTACAACTATAAAGTTGTTTATAGGCTTGAATACAACTATAGTATTGTTTAAGACTATTTTTACAACCATAAAGTTGTTTATGGGCTTGGGTACAACTTTTATATTGTTTGAGGTTGAGCGATGACGATTGAGCAAATTTCCAAACTACTTTCATCTCGACGTAAACAGCTACAGATCGAACAAAAAGATATGTATATGCGGATCGGTATGAAGCAGCAACAATATCAGCGTATCGAAGCGGGTAGTGATATGAAGTTGTCGACGTTATTGCGGGTGTTAGAGGGGTTGAATATGGAGCTCACTATTGTCCCTAAAGAGAGCCTTACCGAAAGCGTGCTTAAACAATCGATATTAGAGGCCACGTCAAGTGAGGCCGATAAGAGGTCATTAGAAGATGATTCAGATGATTTAGGCTTTTGGTTTGGAGCTGAGGATCAGCAATGAGCAAACAAATAGAGCAAGTTGAAGGTTTGAATATTCAACTACATGGTATCGATATTGGTGTGCTTGCTCATTATGCGGGCGGGAAGAACATATTGAGTTTCAATCCTAAATATATCGCAATGCCCAAGCATGAGAGACCTGTGCTGACACTTAGGCAGCTTCAAGATCCTCATTATTTTACTAAGCCTCAAATCCGTAGTGAAAAAATACCGCCAGTATTATCTAATTTATTACCAGAAGGGATTTTAAGGGATATTGTGGCGAAAGCACTTCAATGTCATGTCAATAATGAGTTTTCAATTTTGGCCTATTTAGGAGTTCATTTACCCGGAGCCTTGGTGGCTACACCGATTAAGGCGGGAGATATGCCTACTTGGGCATTAGAACAACGTTTAGTGACCGAGCCCCAGCAGATTAACGTTAAGTATGCAGACACTCAATTCTCGCTTGCTGGTGTACAGATGAAGTTCTCATCTTCTCATATTGATGGCCGCTATCACATTGATCAGGAACTCTCTGACGATATGTGGATTATTAAAACGCCCTCAACGGTACATAAAGGTGTACCTGTCAATGAGTATACCTGTATGACGTTAGCCGAAGCCGCTGGCGCTAAGACCCCAAATATCCGTCTTATTAAACTTGATGAATTAGCGGGACTGCCTAATATTAGGCTCCCTGATGAAACCTATGCTTATGGTATAAAGCGTTTTGATCGTACTGATAAAGGACGAGTGCATACTGAAGACTTTGCTCAGATATTTGGTCTATACCCTGTCGATAAATACCAGAAAGTGAACTACGAGCAATTAGGGCAAGTGTTGTTTCGTACTAGCCAAGATCGTTTAGCCGATGTGCAGCAAATGGCAAGAAGGCTACTGATTAATATATTGCTAGGTAATGGCGATGCGCATCTAAAAAACTGGACTATCATCTATGAAGATCAACGTTCTCCTCGTTTGTCGCCGCTCTATGATGTGGTGTTCACAGCACCTTATATCCAAGATGATAACCTTGCGTTGAACATGGCAAAATCTAAGCAGTGGTATGATATGACGATGCAGCACTTTGAGAAGTGGTCCAATACGGTAGGTGTTCCGTGGGCTGCTGTTAAACCACACCTCTTCGATACTGTAGAGCAAGCACGATTACTATGGCCAGAAATGCTTGCAGCATTGCCTATGCAAAATGAACATAAAGATCTTTTACGAACTCATTGGGCTACTTTAACTGACGATTTTAAGATCACTTGAAATCATAATATTGTTAGCTTCAACATTTAAATTGATTAGAAATAATAGTAGTACTCATTGAGACGTTGATATTACCAGCCATTAACCCGTGATCGTGAGGGATACTATGCTGGTTTTGAGGGATAGAATCATTGCTTATCGGCTAACTGATACCCGCTATCCACTACGTCAACCACCATTTGGTGATGGTCGACACTAGATTAATTAATATAGCAGTAAACAAGGAATTAACTTAAGGTATTGTATTTCAATATTTAAAAGAAATGGAATACGAAGTAAAATACTATTCTATATTTTGAATTTGAATGTAGGTTAGTAAATTAAATTATTTAAAAATCAATATATTGAGGTATGATATATCTTTACCATTCATTATTAACCACCAATTAAACCACCAGCGGTTGCTTTGCTTCAAATTTGAACAATTTATTGAGGTTCACATATTGTGAACTAGGCTTAATTTAGGTATAGTGTTCACATATAGTGAATAAACTGGATAGTACATGCACGTTATAAGTAAGCAACCTTTTGAAAATGCGAAAAAACTCTATCCAAACGATTCCGACGCACTAGATGCAACTTACAAGGTATTAAAAGAGAGTAAAGCAAAAAGCCCGGAGGAGCTACGAAAAGTCTTTCCATCATTAGACAACTTTAAATACGTTGATAAGTGGTGGGTGATTGATATTGGTGGTAACAACCTTAGGCTTATTGCATTTATCGAATTTGTAGGAGGTCGATGCTTCATTAAAAACATTGTCAGCCATGCCGAGTACGACCGTATAACAAAGCAATACCGTGAAAAGAAACTGAAGAGGTAACCCTATGTTAGATATCGCAGTTTTAGACAAAGCAGCTAACCAACTGAACCAAGTCATGCCTTGGATCAGTGGTATCTCTTCGCCTGAGCAATATCAAGAACTGATTGCCACGATGGAAGTGCTTATCGAAGATTATGATGCTCATCAGCCAGTGATTGATTTGATGTTTCCGGTGATTGAAAGGTATGAAGAAGAGGCGGAACAGTTTAGTCAATTTAATCAAGTTATCGCGAAGATTGAGCCTGGTATCGCCATGCTAAGAGTTATTATCGATCAGTATCAATTGACGTTAAGTGACTTCAAAGAAGAGATTGGTGCAAAATCGACGGTATCAATGATTTTAAGTGGAAAGCGTTCTCTAACGCTTAACCACATTAAGGCACTATCGGCGCGTTTTGGTGTGCCAGCTTCATTGTTTATCGGCTAGTAACCGCTTTGGCTAGCGCTAATAAAAGCGAAGATAATCACTGTGCCTATTCTTTGCTTAATACAAACATGAATGTACGCTATAGTATCCAGTTTGACTGCGCCGTGCGTATGACTTTTGAACTTTAGATGACGTAGCATTAAGATAAATAGGCGAGTAGAGAAAGTATGAAACTAGGTCGTAATGATCCTTGCCCGTGTGGTAGTGGTGAAAAATATAAACGCTGTTGCATGGATTCAATGTCAAAACAGCGTGCTGACATCATCGATGAACTGACACAAATCACGGCGATGAATGTGAACCTGAGCATAGACGAACTCAATGTCGTGGCTCAGCATAAGGCGGCAGAATATAATCATCGGCCAAATGATGATTTCTGTGGCCTATCGCCAGCACAAATGAGTAACTGGTTGTATGCGTCATTTGGCGAACTAGAAAATGTAACACTCTGTGTTCCTGAGGATTTATCTGCTTGCCCCGTGATGCGTTATTTGTCGTTGATCCTTGAAGAAGCCATGCAGCATGATGGCTCTTTTAAAGCCACCAGCAAAGGTAACTTACCCACCAAACTCGTTAAGCAATCCAGCGCATTGTTATCAGAGTTTAATGTGTCACAGTTTGAAATAGAGTTAAGCATTAGTGAATTTGCGGGCAGTAATGAAGACAAGTTTAATGCGCTGCACTATGCCCGAGTATTGGCAGAGCTTGCAGGTATTATTTATCGTCGCAGTGGCCGCTATCACGTAAAAAAGACAGCGCAAAAGCAGTATCAGAAACAGGGCATTCAGGCTTTCTTTTTGCCCATGTTAGAAGCAGCTATTAAGCAATACAATTGGGGATATTTCGATAACTTCTCTGATGATATTGATGTGCAACCTTTTTGGCTATTTATGCTGTGGCGACTGCAGTCACATAGCGATGTTGGTAAATTAGCTGCCGAAACGGCAATCGCTTTTCCTGCGTTATTGGCCCAATGTTCAAATGATGAATATTGCTCATCGCACGATCTGCTCGAGATGATGATCAGTTCGCGTTTTATCGCGCGTTTTTTACAATTCTGGGGTTTTGTCACGGTTGATCCAAGAAGGTATATTGATGGCAAGCGAGTGCCTCGAAAGGTAAAGATACAGCCGCTATTATCACACACCTTTGAATTTGCGCTTTGATGTTTTTTAAGCATAAACATGATTAATAAGAATGATTCGATGTCGCTCATTTGTCCAGTGTCGCGGGTTTTTTAAACTCGCGCTGTGGAGTTATTTGGAAAGGGGGCAGTAAAAGTTTGAAGTTGAGTTTCTGAAAATGCAAAATGGTGTTTTCTACTTTGTTGTAATATTTATTTATGAAATTGATCCATTTATTCTGGCACTCCAGCAACTCTGATTTTAATAACTTAGGGAAATTGTATTTATGGATTGAACATAAAAATAAAATAACGACACCGGATTTTTACCCGTATCAGTTAGCTTCTGATTGTTTTATTGATTTTGTTAGTAAAGAGCTAAAACTATCTTCCAGTTTTGAAGAAACAGAGGTTAGTCTGCCTTGTAACGTAAAAGGGGAGGCCGTGGTTTCACCTATCATTGCCAATCTGAATAACCTAGAAGACAATCTAGGCGTCAATTATCAATCTTTTATTTTAGATGCTATAGAAGTTGATGATCCCATCAGTTTTTTGAAAGAATTAAATTTTAAAAGCTATCATTTTGAAGATGACATGTGCTTGGCAGGTGATGCGAAATTCTGGATAAAAATGGCCTATGAGCTCAGTCATGTCATCAAGCAAGATCAATACATACCCGCACTCATAGCACAAAAAAAATCGATAAATACTCAGTACCATCCAAAATGGCAGATTATCTCATCTCAATATCAAGATAGATTAAAGATGATCGCAGAGCATATGCCACTTTCAGGTTGTTTAGGTGATTTCAGCCACTTTGATCCTTTCTCTGCACTGGTGCACTTTTCCGATGTCATACTCAATACACTTGTTAGCTTAACACCCCATACACAGAAAACGTTCAAATCCGTTGAGCACAGCTTGATACAGCCACTATTAAACCATGAACGTTTATCTATTGATGCACACACCTATAAACAATGGCGTTCATGGAAAAACAACCTTGAATACGATCAGTTTGGTGCCGATTTTCAATTATGCTTCAAACTGCACCAGGCCGATCCTCACGAGCAAGCGGATTGGGGATTAGAATTATTATTACAGTCTAAGCAAGATCCCTCGTTTATGATCAACCTTGCACAGTATTGGCAAGAAAAAGTGACTAAAGCGAGCCTGTTTGAGGAGATGCTCGGCACATCCATTGACAGGATCCTACTATTACAACTCGGCTATGCCAGTCGTATCTATGCCCTTTTAGAGCAAGTATTTGAACATAAAATGTGCCGAGAAATATTAACAATCAGCCATCATCAGGCTTTTCAATTTCTTAAAGAAGATGCGTGGACACTCAACGCCTGCGGTTTCCGCATTATTGTGCCCGCTTGGTGGACGGCAAGTGGACGACTCAAAGCAAAAATAAAATTAAAAGCCAATAAAACATCCCCAACGAAAAGCAGCTCACCCACTAGCCATATGACGGCCGATAATCTGATCCAGTTTGACTATCACTACGCCATGGGGGAGCACCAGCTCACGGCGGAGCAATGGCATCAATTACTTGAATCAAAATCTGAGTTGGTGTATTTCAGAGGCAATTGGATAGAAATAGATAAAGCTGAAATGCAAAAAATGCACAAACTCATCGAGACCTCTAAACAAGACATGGGCAGTGGCAGCATTCAAAGTTTACTCACGCTGGCCGCAGATGAAGCACTTTATGATGTCGAACTCGACGACCAAACGCAGGCCATGCTAGATGGGCTTAATCGAAAAGATAAATTCAATTTAATCGAGCAACCACAGCAACTGAATGCGACTCTTAGGCCTTATCAAAATAGAGGGCTCTCTTGGCTCGCTTATCTCGAGAATTTAGGCATGAACCCCTGCTTAGCAGATGATATGGGGCTAGGAAAAACCATGCAGATCATAGCCTTGCTATTGTCAAAACCCAGAGATACAGCGGCATTGCTGATAGCCCCTACCTCAGTAATAGGCAATTGGTTAAAAGAACTCACAAAATTTGCCCCCAGTATTAATGCTGTTATTCATCATGGCCATAAACGTCGCCAAAAAGATTTTGCGCTTGTCGCTGAACAGCACGATTTAGTGATCACCTCTTACGGCCTTATTCATCGAGACCATGCCTTATTTAAAGATATCCATTGGTCGCGCTTGATCATTGATGAGGCGCAGAACATTAAAAACCCCAGCGCCAAGCAAACTAAAATCATTTATGGCCTCAAGGCTGACTCTCGCATTGCATTAACAGGCACACCGATTGAAAACAGGTTAATGGATCTATGGTCTATCTTTAATTTTTTAAATCCGGGGTTATTAGGCAAACAAGCGGGATTTCGTAAACAGTTTGAGCTGCCAATCCAGCGCGATAACAATCGATATCAGAGCGGTATTTTAAAAAATATTGTTGAGCCGTTTATTTTACGTCGCTTAAAGACGGATAAAAGCATCATTAATGATTTACCTGAGAAAATAGAGCAAAAAGTGTATTGTGAACTCAGTACCGAACAAGCCAGTATCTATCAATCGATAGTCGATGAAATCACTCAGCAAATAGATAATACCCAACAAGATGAATCCAAGCAGAAACTCATTATGTTGTCAGCATTATTACGATTAAAGCAATGTTGTAATCATCCGGCGCAAGTACTGCAAGATGGCAGTGATTTTAGTATTGAACGATCGATAAAACTGCAACGCTTGGTTGACACAGCGAAAGAGGCCATTTACAACGGCGAAAGCCTGCTGATCTTTAGTCAATTCACTGAAGTGTGCGGCAAATTAGAGATCTTGCTTAAAAATCAACTCGGGCTACAGACTTATTATATACACGGTAGCACCAGTCGCACACGACGAGAGCAGATGATAGAAGAGTTTCAGCATGAAGATAATCCGCCAAGTATTTTTATCCTATCACTCAAAGCGGGAGGGGTCGGGATCACCCTCACCAAAGCCAATCATGTTATCCACTTTGACCGTTGGTGGAATCCTGCCGTCGAAAATCAAGCCACCGATAGGGCTTATCGGATCGGTCAGAAAAAGACCGTCTTCGCGCATAAGTTTATCACCTTAGGCACCATAGAAGAAAAAATTGACCAGATGCTAGAAGACAAACAAAAAGTAGCCGATGCCATCGTCGGTAACGATGAATCATGGCTATCAAAGCTCGATGCGAATGCATTTATTAAGCTCATCCAGCTAAGCTCATCCAACTAGGTTCACCCAATGAGGCCACAAGGCCAAGAGGAATACAAAATGCAGACTCAAAAAACCTGGTGGGGCCGAGCCTTCATAGACTCATTAGAAGAATTTATCGACTCGGGTCGCCTAGAGCGCGGGAGAGCCTATCGCAGCGATAGCCGTATGTTAAAATTTGACATTAATGACAATAAGATAACCGCTACGATACGGGGTAATATCAACCCTTACTTTGGGGTAACCATAGAGCCGAGATATAAAGTGTCGCTCACGTTTAAGATCATACAGATCAAAGAATGGGTCGATATTATCAGTGCGCTTTGTCGTAATCCCGGTTGGTTATCTAAATTGATGCTAAATGAAATGCCGAGCAATATTGAGGGGGCGTTTGAGCACAGCCATTTTTTGCCTAAGACCTATCATGATATAAAGGCCAGTTGTGATTGCCCAGATTATGCGAATCCATGCAAACATATCGCCGGTGTCTATTATAAAATAGCCGATATTTTAGATACTAACCCTATGCTGCTATTTCAATTTAGAGGGCTAACCCCCGCTGAGTTGCATGATGCATTAAAGAAAACAGAGCTGGGGAAAGTCTTCTCTGAGCATATTAGTGCCCCCGAGAAAATGGAAGTGGACCATCAGCCTCACCTCTATCATCCGATAACAATTAAACATGACAGCACGCAATTAACTCAAACGCAGGCCATCATGGCAGAACGATATTGGACCATGAAAGAGTGGGAACTGCCCACAATCGATGCTGAAGTTGTCGACATTGGAGCCGCCTTAATCAAAAAACAAGGCGATTATCCCGAATTTTGGACACGTTCAAATTCATTTATTGGTGCGATGGAGGAGATCTATAGCAACATTAAGAGGAAGAATCTTAAGGCACTAAAATGAGTTGAAACAAAAAGGCCACTGAGGCTTCATTGTGGATAATCCATTAATGGAAGCAAGAGCGGCTTTTAACTATCTCAAACGTGTTTAAGATATCGAGATCATTCTACATTTTTAATTTTATCGAAGAATAGTTTAATTTATTGCAATTAAATTATTTGGTTATATTGTATATTATTGTGTTAACTTGATTGTAATCACGGGTGTTAGAGGGGGGGATATGTAGCTCACCGTTGTCCCTAAAGAAAGCCCTAAAGAAAGCCTTACCGAAAATGTGCTTAAACAATCGATATTAGAGGCCACATCAAGTGAGGGCAGTGTGGGTTCACTAGAAGATCGATATTAGAGGCCATATCCAGTGAGGCCGATGAGGGTTCACTAGAAGATGATTCAGATGAGTTAGGCTTTTGGTTTGGAGTAGAGGATCAGCAATGAGCAAACAAATATAGCAAGTTGAAGACTTGAATATTCAACTACATGGTATCGATATTGGTGTGCTTGCTCATTATGCGGGTGGAAAGAACATAAAGAGCTTTTACGAACTCATTGGGCTGCATTAACTGAGCTTATTGGTTATCTTATAATGCCTGCAACCAAAATCTTTTCAGATATATTTAATCTTTCTGAATACAATAGTAATCAGGAAAAAATGATGGAAATTATTCAGAATCGGAGCGAGCGCTTTTTACGCTTGCGTGATGTTATGGATATGACAACCCTTTGTCGCAGTAGTATCTACAATTTGATCAAAGCAGGTGACTTTCCCAAGAACGTGACGGTAATGGGCAAGCGTAAAGCATGGTTAGAAAGTGAAATTGAAGACTGGATGATGGAGAAAATTGAGCAGTCTGAACAATAAAGCCAAGAATTCATGGTTAATCAGGCGAGGAGAAGTCAACTTTTAATAGTGTAAAAACAGTACCGCCAACTCTTTTATTGCAAATTATACTTGCTTACTCGCAATGATTTATATAATTTATATAAATTAGCTAATTATTCGTGACGGTATGCAAACCAAAGGTGTAACACATGACTGAGCAAGCCATTTTCGATAACATCAAACAAGCCTTAAACGATGCACCACGGAACCAATACACCGCAGAAATGCATCTGCAAATGATTAAATATGCTGATGTTCTGAAAAACATCACAGCTAAAGAGTTCTGTGAAGGCGTAGGATTAAAAAGCAGCTTCGGCACTGAGTTTTCTAAAATGCGTAACCTAACTGCCCGCTTAAAAGCCGCGGGGTTAAATACAGAACAATTATAACTGCCCCATTCTCATCAAAGTTTTCTACTAAGGTTTTTCAACCAAGGTGTTCAATCAAGGTTTCTAAAATAATGGCCATTAAAAAAACAGAGCTCTATTCATCCCTTTGGGCAAGCTGTGACGAACTGCGTGGTGGTATGGATGCCAGCCAATATAAAGATTATGTTCTGACCATGTTGTTTATGAAGTATGTCTCCGACAAGTACAAAGGTGATCCCTACGGCATGATAGTGGTGCCAACAGGTGCCAGCTTCGATGATCTCATTGCACTTAAAAGTGATAAAGAAATTGGCGATAAAATCAATAAAATTATCTCTGCCCTTGCAAAAGAGAATGACCTCAAAGGCGTGATAGACGTTGCCGACTTTAATGACGAAGACAAGCTGGGCAAAGGCAAGGAGATGGTAGACCGCCTAACCAAGCTGGTGGGCATTTTTCAAGGTTTAGACTTGTCCGATAATCGCGCCGATGGCGATGATCTACTGGGTGATGCTTACGAATACCTAATGCGTCACTTTGCGACAGAATCCGGTAAATCTAAAGGCCAGTTTTATACGCCGTCAGAAGTATCACAAATTTTGGCTAAAGTGGTGGGGATCACCCAAGATACGCCACAAGATGCCACGGTTTACGATCCTACCTGTGGCTCAGGCTCGCTACTATTAAAAGCCAGTGACGAAGCGCCACGGGGATTATCTATTTTTGGTCAAGAGATGGATAATGCTACCAGCGCCTTAGCGCGCATGAATATGATCTTGCATAACAATGCCACCGCTAAAATCTGGAAAGGGAATACCCTTGCCGATCCCCAGTGGAAAGACACAACTGACAACAACAAATTAAAAACCTTTGATTTCTCGGTGGCTAACCCGCCATTTTCAAACAAAAACTGGACCAGTGGCCTAAACCCAAAAGAAGACTTGTTTAAACGCTTTACTTGGGGGATACCGCCAGAGAAAAATGGCGATTATACGTTTTTGCTGCACATTATTACTAGCCTAAAAAGCACAGGTAAAGGCGCGGTGATTTTGCCTCACGGGGTGTTGTTCCGTGGTAACGCCGAAGCCACGATCCGTGAAAATCTTATCAAACAAGGTTACATTAAGGGCATTATTGGCCTGCCTGCTAACCTGTTTTACGGCACGGGTATTCCTGCCTGTATTATCGTGATTGATAAAGCACACGCGCAAAAAGCCGCCACGGCGCTTGATGAAAGTGGTGATGGGCAAGGTGTCCACAGTCATATAAAAATGACAGGCCGCCCCATTTTTATGATTGATGCCAGTAAAGGTTTTATCAAAGATGGCAACAAAAATCGCCTGCGCAGCCAAGACATTCATAAAATTGTCGACGTGTTTAATAAAGGCATAGAGCTTGAGCGTTACAGCCGTTTAGTCAGCATTGATGAAATTGCCGCAAACGATTACAACCTGAATATTCCGCGTTATATCGATTCAAGCGAGCCAGAGGATTTGCACGATTTAAGCGCTCACCTGCAAGGCGGAATTCCCAACCGAGACATCGATGCCCTTGAGCATTACTGGCAGGTATTCCCAAGCATTCGAGCAACTTTATTTAAGCCAGAACCTAACCCAAAAAGAAGCGGCTATAGCCACGCACTCGTTGCAGCAAGCCAAGTAAAAAGCACCATTTTGGCTCATCAAGAGTTTAAAGACTTCGCTTGCCGCAGCTTGTTGCCCTTTAAAGCATGGATTAAACAGGCAGCATTAACTGAAATAGCGCAAGGTGATAGCCCTAAAGAACTGATTAATGAAATATCAGAGCAGTTATTGAGTCGTTATGCCAACAGTGAGCTGCTGAGTCAATACGACATTTACCAAATCCTCATGGATTATTGGGCCGATACGATGCAAGACGATGTGTATGTATTAGTGCAAGATGGTTGGCAAGCGGGCAAGGTATTACGTGAGCTGGTACCTTCCAAAAAAGGTGAAACCGTTTCTAACAAGAGTAAAGAAACACCCGATCTCGTCATTGCGAAGAAGAAATACAAAGCCGAGCTTATTCCACCCAGTTTAATCGTGGCACGTTACTTTGCAGATGTTCAAGCACAAGTGGATGAGCTGCAAGCCAAGCAAGATGAAGCCACACAAGCACTTGAAAGCTATTTGGAAGACAATGGGGGTGACGATGGCTTATTGATAGAAGCCATCAACGATAAAGACAAGATCACCAAAGCCACTGTTGCTGCCAGAGCTAAGCTGGCAACAGATGCTGACGAAGTTAACGCACTGAAGCACGCAACCAAATTGTTTAACGCAGAGGCTGCTGCAAAAAAAGCGGTCAAAACAGTGCAAGATGCACTCGATCTAGCGGTATTTAACCACTACCCCACACTCAGCATTGATGAGGTAAAAAGTTTAATCGTGGATGATAAATGGCTAGCGACATTGCAAGCCAATATCGTTAGCGAGATTGAGCGTGTGACTCAGCAAATGGCAAACCGTGTAAAAGAGCTGGAAGAGCGTTATAGCACGCCATTACCAACGCTCACCCAATCAGTTGAAGGCTTAAGTGACAAAGTAGAAGGTCACTTAAAAGCAATGGGCTTGGAGTGGTCGTTATGAGTGCTTTAAAAAAAGTGATTCCGGAAGAGTACAAACAAACAGAAGTTGGGGTTATTCCTAAAGACTGGAGCGTTATTGCAGTTAAGTCAATTTGCAAAGAAATTTTTTTAGGACTGACGTCTAAAGTTGATTATGTTGAATATGGCGGAATACCCTTAATTAGAGCTACTGATATAGCTGCTGGTAATCTTAGCTTTGATAAAGTTCGGACTATTTCGTTAAAGCAGCACGAGAAATTGACACAATACCGCAGGGCTAAAAAGGGCGATGTTTTGGTCAGTAAATCAGGCTCTCTTGGTGTTTGTGCATTAGTTGATGTAGATCGTGAGTTTAGTATTTATGAAAGTATAATTGTACTTCAACCAACGGCTAAACTTGACTCGATTTACCTACTCAGCTTACTAAGATCTGAAGAAACACAGTTTCGCATGATCGGCGAAAAAGTTGGTTCAAGTGTTGCGCATTTAAATATTGAGATGTTTAGAAAATTAAGCATTCCACTTCCAAGCTGTAAGCAAGAACAAGTAAAAATTGGTCAAGTAATTAATGATGCCGATGCGCTATTAACAGCATTGGAAAAGCTGATCGCCAAAAAACAAGCGATTAAAACCGCTACTATGCAGCAACTGCTGACAGGCAAAACCCGTTTACCGCAATTCGCTTTCTATTCTAATGAAAGTGCCAAGGTCGCCACAGGTACCGAAGACACTCTTAAAGGTAAGAGCCAAGGCCAAGCAAAGTATTCATCTGCAACGAATGTTAACGTCGAAGCTTACGACGACGGCTCACTTGCTTTTCAAGCGAGCGGAGGCATGGATAGCCTTCCTGTGGGTAAGAGTAAAGGCACAAAACCCAGCGAACTCGGTGAGATCCCAGAAGATTGGGAGGTTTCTTCACTAGGTGAACTTGTAACTATAGCTAGTGGAGACAGTCCATCTAGATTTGAATTTATTAGTGATGGAATTCCTTACTTTAAGGTTGAACAACTTAATAATGGACGTGTTTACGCAGATGAAACCGAATATAAAATCATTACGAATAAGGTTATTTCTGCTGGTAGCATTATTTTTCCAAAGAGGGGGGCATCTATTCTACTAAATAAAATCAGAGTGCTAAAAAACAACTCATTTATGGATACTAATTTGATGACGTTAACATGCAATAACTTATTAGATAATATGTATTTATATAATGTGTTAATATATCAGGGGTTAGATAATGTTGCAGATACAACTTCAATCCCCCAAATAAACAATAAGCACATAATTCCCTTTTTAATACCCTTACCACCAAAAAAAGAACAAACCGCCATCGCCACTATCCTCTCGAATATGGATAACGAAATTCAAACCCTTGAACAGCGTTTGGCGAAAACCCGTCAAATCAAACAAGGCATGATGCAAGAGCTACTCACAGGCCGCACAAGATTGCCCTTTGACTCGACCTTTGATGCAGTGACTGAAGAGAATAAGGAAGTCGCTAATGCCAACTGAGCAAAACATTGATCAATTAAGGGCATTACTAAAAGAACTATGTCATTTACCTGACGAAACTGAATGGGTGGAGTTTAAGCATAATGTCGATGTAGTAAAAATTGGTGAATATATTTCAGCGCTAGCAAATTCTGCCGCACTGCTTGGTAAACAAACGGCGTATTTGGTTTATGGTGTTGATGATAAAACCCATGATGTTGTCGGTACTAAATTTACCCCCTCAACTCAGAAACACAAAGGGCAAGAATTAGAAAGTTGGTTGTTGCAAAAAACCGCACCTAAAATTCACTTTCAGTTTTATGAATTTACGCATACCAATAATAAGCATGTTGTCATTGTTGAAATTCAGGCTGCTACGCATACACCTGTTCAATTTGATGGCACCGAATACATTCGTGTCGGTAGTTATAAAAAGAAGCTACGCGAGTTTGCAGAGAAAGAACGCGCATTGTGGCGCGTGTTTGACAACACACCTTTTGAGCAACAATTAGCGGCTTAAAACTGTAGTGATGAACGTGTGCTTAAGTTAATTGATTATCCTTCATATTTTGATCTGCTAGATTTGCCATTGCCAGAAAATAGGCAAGGAATTTTAAGCGCACTTGAGTCTGATAAGCTGATTATTACCGCACAGAATGGCAAACGGGCAATTACAAACCTTGGTGCCATATTATTTGCCAAGAAACTGCAAGACTTTCAACATTTGGCTCGTAAAGCAGTTCGTTTAGTCCTGTATAAGGGCAATAGCCGCGTTGAAACGGTACGTGAACTTACAGGGAATAAAGGGTATGCCGTGGGTTTTGAAGGGCTTATTGATTATTTAAAAACGCTATTACCTTCTAATGAGGAAATAGGCAAAGCGTTTCGTACAGAAGTGCCTATGTATCCTGAACTTGCAATACGCGAATTAGCAGCTAATGCCATTATTCACCAAGATTTCTCTTTAACTGGCACTGGTCCAATGATTGAATTATTTGATACTCGTATGGAAATAACTAATCCTGGCATTCCTTTGGTTGATGCTGACCGATTTTTAGATTCCCCCCCACGCAGTAGAAATGAAGCTCTAGCCTCGTTTATGCGTCGCATTAATATTTGTGAAGAGCGCGGTACAGGCATTGATAAAGTTATTTTTCAAACTGAAATATATCAATTACCAGCCCCTCTTTTTGAAGTGACCGATCACCATACGCGTACTGTTTTATTTGGTCATAGACCGTTTGCTGAGATGGACAAAGAAGATCGCATTCGCGCCTGTTACCAGCATTGCTGTTTACGTTATGTTAGCCGTGAACACATGAATAACAAGTCGTTGCGTGAGCGGTTTGCTATCGAAGAGAAGAATAGCGCCATGGTTAGTCGAATCATTAAAGATGCTATAAAAGCAAACTTAATTAAGCCATACGATCCTGAAGCAGGCACTAAAGCAATGCGCTATGTTCCCCATTGGTATTAATTTGCTTGACCCTTGCTTGACTCGTGATTGAATTTAATGGGTGCGACATAGGTGCGATAACAATAAGTTGTTGTAAATTAATCGATATTAATCTTTGACTCTTGCTTGACTGGTGATTGAATTTAAAGAGTGCGATATAGGTGCGATAATAATAAGTTGTTGTAAATTAAGCGATATTGATCTTTGATTATTGCTTAATTGGCGGTGTGTTAATAAGGACATATAATGAGTAATGTTGGACAGTTAGAACGAAAAACACAAAATCGCGTGATTAGGTTTTTTAAAGAGCAGCTTGGCTATGAGTATTTAGGTGATTGGAGAGCTCGTGAAAACAACCGCAATGTAGAAACCAAGTTGTTAAGCAACTGGTTAAGTAAACGTGGCGTACCTGAGGTGTTAATTGCGCGTACGCTGCGAAAACTGGATATGGCTGCAGCGCTGGGGGAAGGCAAAAAGCTCTATGATGCCAACAAAGCGGTTTATCGCCTGCTGCGTTATGGCGTAAAAGAGAAAACAGGCGCGGGTGAGCTCAATCAAACCGTATGGCTGATTGACTGGGGTAACCCAGAAGCCAATGACTTTGCTATTGCTGAAGAGGTCACGGTAAAAGGTGAACTTAAAAAACGGCCCGATCTCGTGCTGTATGTCAATGGTATTGCGCTTGGGGTGATTGAACTTAAGCGTTCATCTGTGTCGGTCAGTGAAGGCATTCGCCAAAACCTCGACAACCAAAAGAAAGCCTTCATTCGTAACTTCTTTACCAGTATGCAGCTCGTTATGGCGGGTAACGATACCCAAGGTCTTCGTTATGGTACTATCGAGACCACAGAAAAATACTACCTAGAATGGAAAGAACCCAGTAGTGATATTGCGTTACCACAGGCGGGTATTATTACCGACACCATTTTAGATACGCATTTGGCACAACTGTGTGATAAAAAACGCTTCTTACAGATAATTCATGATTTTATCGTGTTTGATGCCGGAGTTAAAAAGACCTGTCGCCATAATCAGTTTTTTGGTGTTCAAGCCGCTAAAAATCATGTGGGCCATCTTGCTCGCAATAAACAAGGCGGTATTATTTGGCATACTCAAGGCTCGGGTAAAAGCTTAACTATGGTGTGGCTGGCCAAATGGATCCGTGAAAATGTCAGCGACGCTCGCGTACTGATCATTACCGATCGCACTGAGCTGGATGAACAGATTGAAAACGTATTCTTTGGTGTCGATGAAGACATTTATCGAACCAAGAGTGGCCGAGATCTTATTTCGGCATTGGGCGAGCCGAATCCGTGGTTATTGTGCTCATTGGTGCATAAGTTTGGTCGCAATGGCGAAGATGATAGTGAAGATCAAGAACAAGCCACAGATGAATACATTGGCTCACTTGCAAGTAGTGTATCGAGTGACTTTACCCCGCAAGGCCAGTTAGTTGTATTTGTTGATGAGTGTCATAGAACACAATCAGGCAAGCTGCACAGCGCAATGAAAACTATCTTACCCAATGCCATGTTTATTGGTTTTACGGGCACACCACTGATGAAGAAGGATAAAAAAAAGTCTTTAGAAGTGTTTGGCCCTTACATTCATACCTATAAATTTAATGAAGCGGTAGAAGATGGCGTGGTACTGGATTTACGCTATGAAGCACGGGATATTGATCAGCATTTAACCTCGCAGAAAAAGGTCGATCAGTGGTTTGACGCTAAAACGAAAGGCATTTCTAATCTCGCGAGAATGCAGCTTAAACAAAAGTGGGGCACCATGCAAAAGGTGTTATCGAGCCGCTCTCGACTAGAGCAGATCGTTAGCGATATTTTGATGGACATGGAGTTAAAGCCAAGGCTAATGGATGGTCGAGGTAATGCCATGCTGGTGTGCGCCAGTGTGCATCAAGCTTGTGTAGTGTATGACTTATTTAATAAAACTGATCTGGCGGGTAAATGTGCGATTGTCACTAGTTATCAACCCGCGCCAGGCTCGATTAAAGGTGAGGAGTCAGGAGAAGGCTTAACTGAGAAGTTGTTTAAGTATGATATCTACCGCAAAATGCTCGCAGATCATTTTGAACAACCTGAAGATATAGCGGCTAAAAAAGTCGCAGAGTTTGAACAGGATGTTAAGCAGCGTTTTATTAAAGAGCCTGGGCAAATGCGTTTGTTAATCGTCGTCGATAAGCTGCTAACAGGCTTTGATGCCCCTTCAGCGACTTACCTTTATATTGATAAAAGTATGGCAGATCACAATCTATTTCAAGCTATTTGCCGTGTAAACCGTCTTGATGGTGAGGATAAAGAATACGGTTATGTTATCGATTATAAAGACTTATTTCGCTCTTTAGATAAGGCAATTAAGAACTACACGACAGGTGCACTTGATGGTTATGATCAAGATGATGTCGCTGGCCTACTGAAAGATCGTTTAGTGCAGTCTCGTGAAGATTTAGACAATGCGTTAGACATGATCCGCGCCTTGTGTGAGCCTGTCAAAGCTCCCCGTGATAGTAACGATTTTATTCATTATTTCTGTGGTGAGTCAGGTGTTGAACCCACCGATATGGATGAACGTTCAGAGAAAGAAGCACTGCGATTAACCTTGTACCAAGTGGTTGCTAAGCTGCTAAGGGCATACGCCAATCTTGCTAATGAAATGGCGCAAGCGGGATATTCATCGACTGAATCGAATAGCATCAAGCAAGAGGTGATTTATTATGAGAGGGTGCGAGATGAAATTAAGCTGGCCAGTGGTGATTTACTGGAGATGAAACGTTTTGAACCTGCTATGCGTCAGCTTCTCGACATGTATATTCGTGCAGATGATAGCGAGCAATTGATGGACTTTGAGGAATTGGGGCTCATTGATTTAGTCGTGAACAATAACGGTGAGGGAGTCGACTCAATTCCTAAAGATCTGCGTGAAAATAAAGAGGCGATGGCCGAGGCTATCGAGAACAATGTACGTAAAATGATAGTGGATGAAAACCCCATTAACCCTAAATACTTTGACCAAATGTCGTCATTGTTAGATGACATTATTAAGCAGCGCCGTGAAAAAGCCCTTAACTATCAAGAGTACCTTGAACAGATCCGAGAGTTGGCAAAAAAAGTTGTTAACCCCAGTGGCAATCGTAGTGCTCGTTACCCTGATTCTGTCGATACGGCCGCAAAACAATCCCTGTATGATAACTTGGGCAATGATGAGGTGCTGACTGCTAAAATTGATACGGCTGTGCGTTATACCAAAAAGTCGGATTGGTTAGGAGACCGTTTCAAAGAGCGTGAAATAGCCAATGCCATTCGTGAAGAAACCCAAGGTTATGATGTAGATATTGTGGAAGTGATGGAGCGTGTAAAAGCACAGAGGGAATACCATTAATGTCGGTAATAGACAGTGAGGATATTCAAATTGGCGGCATTCAAGTTCAGGTTAATCGTAAGGCGATTAAAAACTTACACTTAAGTGTGTTGCCTCCTCAAGGTAAAGTGCGTTTGTCGGTGCCACACGGGATCAGTGAACAAGCTATTCGGCTTGCCATCATCACTAAATTAGCGTGGATAAAACAACAGCAGGCTGGCTTTATTGCTCAGCCTCGTCAATCAATCAGGGAAATGGTGGCTGGTGAGAGCCATTATCTTTGGGGAAAACGCTATCGCCTGAGTATTGTCGATACTTCGGGCAAACATTTTGTGACTGAGAAAGGTGTCACTAAATTAGAGCTGGCAGTGGCAAAAAAGACCAGTGTTGATAATCGTCTTAAATTACTTAATGGTTTTTATCGTCAGCGAATGCAAGATTCTATCGCTAAGTTGCTTCCTTATTGGCAGCATAAATTAGGCGTTGAGTCGAATGATATTGGTATTAAGAAGATGAAAACCAAATGGGGAAGCTGCAACATACAAGCAAAGAGATTGTGGCTTAATCTAGAGCTAGTTAAAAAACCCCCTGAGTGTATGGAATACATATTAGTACACGAGTTAGTTCACTTGATTGAGCGTCATCATAATGAGCGTTTTCGATCTATTATGGATAAGAATATGCCTGATTGGCGCGAGCGCAGAAACCTCCTTAATAGCTTGCCTCTGGCTTATGAGGATTGGAGTTATTAACAGGTATCCAGCTCTCATTTTATTCAAAACAGGACAAAAAATCCCTTTTATTATTAATTAATTGTGGTAAATTATCGCCCTTAGGGAAGGGTGCGCGAAGCGATCTTGATTAAGTAAGCAGGGCATGAAATAGGCGTGCTTTAATAAGGGAATTAAGGAGCAGTATGTCAGGGAAGGTAGTAGCACTCCATCAATTGATGGAACATGAAGCCTATCCCCAAACTGCGACCATGCAATGTATTCAGCGATAATTTACCGTGTTTTAGGCAAGGCTTAGCGATGATAGCTTAGTTCATCATAAGGTGAATCGCTGTAACGCAGAATAAAGCGCGGTAAAACTCGCCCAAGGGAGGCATTCAGTGCTTCCTATTCTGTGTTCCATCCTTTTAAAAGGTACCTACATTATTTCAATGATGCGCCTTGAATAGAAACCCCCGAATGCCTCTGAATAGAATTGATGGTCATAGCTTGGGGATATCGCATTGAAACGGATTTTTCATATCTTAAAGATAATGAATTAAAGGCCTATCTCGCTACAGGCGAGTCTCTATCCAGTCTTAAAACCGCCCTCACTCGCGGTGAAAAGCTCTTACTCCTCGACAAGCCCCGTGCGCCTATGTTCTTCATGGACTTTCCCAAGGCTGAGCTCAGCACAGAGGACAGAGTCAAAGTCATTCTCCATAGCTTAACGCCGCTGCAAGTCAGGCAAGCGCATCCTGCCATTAATCCCGCCTATCCCAAGGATGTCATTAAGGCCATTGATAATCGCTTAGGCACCGCTGGCGGAGTAATGGTGGGTGGCAATCCCTACAAAAGCACCTCATCGGGTAGCCTGCATCCTGCCAAGCCCATGAAACCCCTCACGCCAGAGCCGTTAGTTCCTGATCCAAAGCCAGAGCCAAAGGGGCCAGATAAATTCGCTAAGTTCTACGAGCGTGCTTATGGCAAAAAGGTCTTTGCTAAGTCGATTAT
>NZ_CANLZC010000102.1 GCF_947495455.1 uncultured Shewanella sp.
CTAGAGATAGGACTCGGATTTTGACGCATTTAAACGATCAGTCAACCGATCAATAAATCGTTAAATGATCGGCATTAACCTTTTGGTGGGTTTTGTTTTTATCTTGCAATAAAAAGGAGAGAGATTATTACTCTATCCAATCATCACCATCACCTAAGGATAGCAAAGTGGCATTACCGCCAATGGCGGTAATATTATTGGTGCGGGTTTTTTCCGTGACGAATTGAGTGAGGTAATGTGGACCGCCAGCTTTGGGACCTGTGCCTGAGAGGCCTTGGCCGCCAAACGGTTGTACTCCCACCACTGCGCCAATTTGGTTGCGATTAATATAGACATTACCGACATTGACGCGATCGGCTAAGGCGAGTGCATGGCCTTCATTTCGGCTATGGATCCCCAATGTGAGACCAAAACCTGTACTATTGATGTCATTAATAATGTCATCGAGCTTATTGGCGGCAAAGCGTATGATATGCAAAATAGGGCCAAAATGTTCTTTATTAAGGACTTTGATAGACTCAATTTCAACGGCTGTAGGTGAGACAAAATAGCCTTTGCTGTTTTCTTTTGACAGAGGTACAGATTTTAATAAATGTCCAGTTTGCGTGATATGATCAATATGCGCATTGAGATTAGCTTGCGCGGTCTCATCAATTACCGGTCCCACATCGGTTTTTAACAGACTCGGATCGCCAATACAGATTTCATCCATCGCACCTTTTAACACCTCTATTACGCGATCTGCTATATCTTCTTGTAAATAGAGTACTCTTAGGGCTGAGCAGCGTTGTCCGGCACTGGTAAAGGCGGAGGAAATGACATCATTAACCACTTGCTCTGGTTGTGACGTTGAGTCAACAATCATGGCATTTTGTCCACCCGTTTCCGCAATAAGAGGTATGATTGCGCCTTCGCGGTTCGCTAGCGTGATATTGATGCGTTTGGCTGTTTGGGTTGAACCTGTAAAGCAAACACCTGCAATACGCTCATCACGGGTAATCGCTGAGCCGACTGTTGCACCAGTACCAGGAAGAAATTGCAATACATCGGTTGGGATCCCCGCTTGATGGGCAAGCTCTACAGCGCGATAGCCGATTAATGAGGTTTGCTCAGCAGGTTTGGCAATAACGGTATTACCTGCTGCTAGCGCTGCTGTGATTTGGCCCAAGAAAATGGCTAAGGGGAAATTCCAAGGACTAATACACACAAATAGGCCTCGACCTTGCAAGAAAAGCTCATTTAATTCACCCGTTGGGCCATTGAGCTTTTGAGGGCGAGCCATCATTTTGGTGGCTTGAATGGCATAATAGCGGCAAAAATCGACGGCTTCTCTGACTTCATCAATACCATCTTGAATGCTTTTTCCTGCTTCTCGTGTACATAATGCAATGAGTTCGCAGCGGTTCTCTTCTAATAAGTCGGCCAGTTTGTTAATAGCGTCAGCACGAACAGCTACAGGCGTTTTGGACCAGTGATGAAAAGATTTGCTGGCACTATCGAGGGCACTTTCTATGGCGACTTCATCTGCGAAACTGATTTTTCCTACTGTTAACTGAGTGTTGAAGGGGCTATTGACGCTTAAAGTATCGCCCTTTAATACTTTGCCATTTACTAAAGGAGCGCCTGACCATAGTGTATGATTAAATTCATTGATGGCTTTAAGGAAAGGAATAGACTCAGAATCAATATTCAGGTTTAAACCTTTTGAATTTTGCCGATTGTCATCGAAAATTTGTTGAGGCAATACAATGGCTTCATTTGCAAACGTCCTATGTTTTTTAAGGCTAATTATCGGATGGGTGATCAGCGAGCTAATGGGGGTTTTAGGATCAATTAACTTATGTACAAAAGAGGTATTAGCGCCATTTTCCAATAGGCGGCGCACTAAATAAGGTAATAAATCTTTATGGGCGCCAACAGGAGCGTAAATTCGAACGCTGGTGGACTGCTTTTCAGCCAATAAGGTGTCATAGAGTTCTTCACCCATGCCATGAAGACGTTGGAATTCATATTGACGTTCCCCTGCCATATAGGTAATACTGGCAACAGTTTGAGCATTGTGAGTGGCAAACTGTGGATAAATGGCCCCTTGAGTCGCCTTGGATAATAAATAGCGTGCGCAAGCAAGATAGGACACATCTGTACCCGCTTTGCGAGTAAATAATGGATAGCCTGCTTCACCGTTTTCTTGGGCCCACTTTAGCTCGCTATCCCAATAAGCCCCTTTGACCAGTCTGATAGGAATTTCATCACCTTGTTCTTTAGCCAAACGAGTGAGCCAGCATAAAACGGGCAAGGCTCGCTTAGAGTAGGCTTGTACAACAATACCTAGTAAACCCCAGCCTTGAGCCGCGTTTGATTGATAGAGTTTTTTGAAGAGCTTTAAAGAAAGTTCGAGTCGATCGGCTTCTTCAGCATCAATTGAAATACCTATGTTCAGTTTTCTCGCTTGGGTGATAAGCGCCATGACAGTATTAAATAGCTCGGTTAACACACGCTCTTCATTGGCGGCTTCATAGCGAGGATGTAAGGCTGATAATTTAATGGAAATAGTGGGTCTTGGTGCTTTTTTTTCATCAAAACCTTTTGCCGCTAGTGCTTCGATAGCTTGGCTGTAATCTTGATAATATTGCTTGGCATCTTTTTGTGTTAATGCGGCCTCACCGAGCATATCATAGCTATGGGTATAACCCATTTTACGTTTCGCTTCGCTGTTTTTTAGGGCTTCTTTAATATTACGGCCTAATACAAATTGTTTGCCCATGATTTTCATAGCAGCGAGCATGGCTTGGCGGATCACAGGTTCACCCAAACGGTTGACTAATCGATTGAGCAAGTGACTGGGTTGGCCGTCGGTTTTTTTATCCAGTTTAACGATTTTTCCTGTCAACATGAGTCCCCAGGTTGACGCGTTGACTAACACAGAATCACTTTGCCGTAGATGTTCATCCCATTGAGCGCCGGATAACTTATCTTGTATGAGTGCATCGGCAGTGGCACTGTCTGGGATCCTCAGTAAGGCTTCAGCCAGACACATCAATATAATGCCTTCTTGGGTTTCTAGGCTGTATTGTTGTAAAAAAGCATCAATACCAACCGTCAGTCCTTTCTTATCGTATTGACGGACTTGTTTTACTAAATTTTCTGCACTGTGTTGAATGCTATCTAGAGTGTCATTGGATGCGGGCACTAAAGCGATAAGTTCTGATAAATAGGCTTCTTCATTGACGATGTAATTATCACTTATTGCTTTAAAGAGTTGATCAAGAGTGGCAGAGTCATAGAAACCGGAGAGAAGCTGACTGGCTTTAAACATAGTGAAGAGTTCCATTTGTGTGCCCGCTTATCCGAATAAAGCACCGCTTTTGTAGGATCAGGGCTATTTTTGTATTTTGTATACAATATATGATTATTTGAGCGAGAGTATAACGATAAAATATTGTGAGGAACAAGTGCTAGTTTTGTTATTTTCAGCAGGTAACAAAAAAGCCAATACAAATGGTATTGGCTTTTTTATCGTACATTTGACAGAACGCATTAAAATCTTGATGAATATTTGTTTTTCTTTCTTCTCGGTTTTGGCATATAAATGAAGATCATACCGACAAGTGCACCAAGGCCCGCAATGATGGCGCCTTCTTTCCACATTTCAAAGCGCTCATTGGCTTGAATGTGCTCCAGCTTGGCATTTGCTTCGTCTCTTTGCTGTGTTGTGGTTTCAAGGATCGCTTTTAATTTAGTGATTTGAGCCTTGGCATCACTTAACTCTTGAATATTGTTGTCGTTTGAGTTTAACGACTGAGTCAGTTTGATTTTAGTGTCTTCTAGCTCCTTTTGAAGTTTAGGGTATTTAAAACGTAAACCTTCTTGTTTGCTCAGTAGCTTAGTTTCAACCCATCCTTCACGTCCCTTAGGATCGATAATTTTACTATAGTCACCTTTTGTTTCAGAAAGAAAGGTGACATTTTGGCCTGCTTCGACACTGCCAAGTATACGATACTGGGTTCCGGGCCCACTGAGTAGATAGAGGTAGACATCATCAGAAATATAGCGAGTTTGATTGGCCGCCAGTAAGCTTGGGGAGAGTAATAGTAACCCCACTAAAGTCAGGAGTCTTAACACTTCATAATTCTCTTCAATTAAATATATGAGGACATGCTAGGGATTTAGTGCGCTGTTTGCAAGTGATACTGCGATTTGTTCATGTTAAAAAAAGAAGCCTGCTAATTAGCAGGCTTCTATATATTAAAGGTATTTCAATGTTGTTATCTATTTATTCTAGGCGTTAACTAAAAACACCTTTGATGGTAAAGAAGAAAATAATAGACAATCCAGCGCCTGCGGGTAAGGTGATCACCCAAGAGACGACAATATTACGGACAACACCAATATTAATCGCCGCAATACCACGAGCCATACCCACACCTAATACTGCACCGACAAGTGTTTGTGTGGTTGAGATAGGTAGACCTGTACCCGATGCAATGACCACAGTTGATGCGGCTGCAAGTTCTGCCGCAAAGCCTCGACTTGGGGTTAAATGCGTAATGTTAGAGCCAATGGTTTTCATGACGCGTTTGCCAAAAATAGCCAGACCCATAACGATACCTATACCACCTAGTGGTAAAATCCACCAAACAAGCGGCGATTTGCTGCCAATTTCTCCACCACTTTGAACAACAGAAACAACAGCAGCCAGTGGGCCAATTGCATTAGCGACATCATTTGAACCATGTGCGAAGGCCATACAGCAGGCTGTCACGACCATTAAAATGGCAAAGACTTTTTCAACATTACCAAATTGTGTTTGGCGATCGGCTTTTGCATCCATTTTTAGGCGTTTAACAGCAATCATGCCACCGATAATCACCAAGACAGATAAGCCAACAGCTAAAGCATATGCTTGACCATTAGTAAAGTCTAAACCTAAATGCTTTAAGCCTTTTTTAATGGTCACTAGAGACATCACAAAGGCGGCTAATCCCATGTAATAAGGGACAAAGCGTTTAGCGTTATTTAATGGATCATCGGTATTAAAGATAAGTTTCTGTACACTTTGGAAAATCGCAAAGGCAATAAAACCAGAAATGGCAGGGGTAACAATCCAAGAGCCAACGATACCACCCACTTTACCCCATTCGACTGCATCGGGACTGACTCCCACTGCAGCGAAGCCAATAATCGCACCAATGATAGAGTGAGTCGTTGATACCGGCCAGCCTAATGCAGAGGCGAGAACTAACCAGATCCCTGCAGCTAATAAGGACGCTATCATTCCGTAGACGAGGAGTTCGGGCACATTCACAAAATAGGCTGAATCGATAATCCCTTTACGTATCGTACTGGTGACTTCACCACCGGCAAGATATGCACCTGCAAATTCAAAAATCATTGCGATAATAATCGCTTGTTTAATGGTAATGGCTTTAGAGCCTACAGAAGTCCCCATCGCATTGGCGACGTCGTTTGCGCCGATACCCCATGCCATTAAAAACCCAAATGTGGCCGCGATGGCAATTAGCCACGGGCCATTGGTGATTAATACATCAACCATGTCACTGCCTTATTAATCTTATTGTTAGACGCGAGCTAGCATTAGCTCTAAGCGAGAACCAACGCGTTCTGCGAGGTCGGCTAAATCACCTACCCATTCGATGATTTTATATAAAAACATCACATCGATTGGATTTAGTTCATTCTCGATGGCAAAAAGTTGGCGACGAATATTGATTTGTAAACTATCCGTATCTTCTTCAATGCTATCAAGCTTGCTGATCATTTTCTCTACTAAAGCCACTTCACGACCACGAAAACCTGTTTCTAACAAGTCATCAAGTTCGTTAATGGCTTCTTTTGCCATTCCTACAGCGTCTAGACAACGAGTCAGGTAGGTTAAGAAAGGAGTTTGGATCTCAGTAGGAACAAGCAGTTCACGACCTATGACTCGGCCTGAGATATCTTTTGATTTATTTGCTATTTTATCTTGCTGGGTAAGCAGCTCCAGTAAATCAGTGCGTTCAACTGGCATAAATAAACCACCAGGCAGTTTCAAGCGGATTTCACGTTTTAGTGAATCAGCATCTCTTTCTGCTTGGCTAATTTTTTTGCGCAGCTTAACGGCACTATCCCAGTTTCCTGAAATAGTGGCTTCGAAAAATGGGACAAGTAGGGATGAACAATCATATACTTTGTCGATATGCTCTTGTAGAGGCTTTATGGGCGATTTTGCAAACACGCCTAAAATAGAGTTGACTGGCATTGCCGTTTACCTATTTTTGGTTATTCCATTATTGGAAAAATCGGGCGCATGTTAACTCAAGCGCCAACGTATTAAAACTGTGTTTTTGTATAAATGGACCAGTTTTTATTTTAACGAGTTACTTAATAACTGTAAATCGCATCCTACGGCGTTAATATTACAAAAATATTACACGAATGAAGGCTTGATGACAGTTTGATTAAAATTTAATGATAAGGCGTGTTAAAATTATATGGCAACGGAAATAGAATTGAAGTTATTGTTTCAGCAGCAGAACAAAAAAAGCATTATTGATTTGTTTGACAGTTTAAACGATTGTGAAGCTAAGCCACTTGTGATGCTTAAGAATAAATATTTTGATACGTCAGATTTACAATTGCGTCGTTGGAACATGGGTCTTAGGATTAGGCAAGTCGGTTTCAAAAAAGAACAAACTATTAAGACGGCAGGAACTGTCATTGGCGGAGTACATAATCGACCCGAATTTAATGTGAATATTGAGCAAGATTTTCCTAATTTGGCTCTTTTTCCAAGTCATATATGGCCAAATAACACTGAGCTTGAATGTGTAAATAATGCGCTAAAATGTTTATTCAGTACTGATTTTCAAAGACAGTGCTGGCATATTCGCTGGAATAATAGCCTAATCGAGGTGGCTTTAGACATAGGTTCTATTCATGTGGACGCACTTAATGAGTCGATTTGTGAGTTGGAACTTGAGTTGATTTCAGGTACTCGTGAGAGTTTAATTGCACTGGCAGAATACCTGCTTGCTAAGATCCCAATGCGATTTGGGCAATCCAGTAAAGCTAAGCGAGGTTATGCTTTAGCGGTAAAAGCAGGCATTATTCATGCTGAAAATCGTGACCAATTGAGTGATACAGAGAAACTGGTGCACTTTAAAGAACAAGTGAATGCCATTATTGCTAAAAAAGATTTGGCTTCTCATTCCGTGCGTGTTCATGAATGTTTAACACTAGGGTTAGGGAATTGGTTGGCGTTGGAAGAGGCATTGGTAGAAGGTGAGATAAATGATCTTGTGTGTGGATATCAAAACTTTCAAGCGCATTTAAAATTGCTACAAATTGTATTTTCTTATATTCAAGGCCTTTCTGATGATAGCAAAGCCATGTTCGAGCGGTTGATTACAGAGATTGACCAAGTCTCATTTGATCATAAAAAGGAAGACAAACAAGAGCAAAATGATATCAATGCCACCACAGTAAACGCTAAAATATTATCACTGTTTTCTCATACTGATTATGGCAATATTCAATTGATATTATTAGATAATATTTTAAAGGATTAAGGTGTTTTATTAGACTGGCTTTGGCTGGAAGCTTGTTGCTCAATGATGTCTCTGAGTGCACTCATTTCAGCCAGTAATTTATTTTGGGTTTCTTCAACTCGCAAGCAGTAATCTTCAAAATCATTGCGCATTTCATTACCATAGGCTTCGAGTTGTTCATGATCGCTAGGGGCAATAAGAATGGAAGCGATATAACCTGAAATGACACCAAAAAAACTGACGCCACAAATAATGACGAGCGCACCAATCAAATGACCTAATGGCGTAATCGGAAAGTAATCTCCATAACCGACAGTTGAGATAGTGACAATGGCCCACCAAATCGCATCTTCTGCCGTAATAATATTGGCGCCGGGTACACCATTTTCAACGATCAGCATAAAAATAGAAGATAAAGTTAAGATGGTCACCATGGCAACGAGTAATCCGGCAAGGGTGGTTTGGTGTCGCTGTGTGACAAGGGGAACCAGTAGAGATCGGGTTATGCGAATTAAGCGGATCACTCTGAGAATTTGAAACAGTCTGGCAAAACGAAAGGCTTCCACTGCGGGAATACTAGCAATGAGATCGACCCAATGGTGTTTTAGGTAATGCTTTTTGTTAGATGATTTAAAAAAACCATAAAAGAAATGGGTTAAAAATATAATGCAAATACTGGTGTCAATAATAAAGAGCAGATAGCGTGTCTCAGGGTTGAGTTTGGCAAAAGCTAAGGTCAATACAAGGATCACAGAGAGTAATGATAGTAACATCATCGCTAACAGCATCGGGGTTAAGGTTTCCGTCTTGTGAAGTATTCGACGCTTTGTTTCGACCATGCAGCAAGTCCATTTTAAGTTTGCAGGAGTTCAGTATAAGCTGCAAGCTTAACGGATGTAAAACCTTTGAATGCGGTTAAAGCTTTTTGATGGACAAGTGTTATTCTTGATCAACAAACTTGACTAAGTCATTGAGAACTTGTTTTTTAATTTCTAATTGAGCATCGATAGGTAGCTGATATTTTTCCGCCAGTAATGCATAATCTTCGCTGCTTAATGAGACGGTTAGCCTAGGACGTTTAGGGCGCTTTGTGACACTGAGACCTAAAATATCTCTAATTTGATCGGAAGGACTGACACCGGCATCTAGCGCCGCCTTACGAATGCTATATTGAAATTTTTCATCGAGATCGAAAGCCACTTGAGTCGCTTTTGCCGCTTTTTGGTTTTGCTGCCAGTGGGGCGGTAATGATGGTTTACTCATAGCATTATCATCTTGTCATATCAATAAAACCATCAAGCCAGTTAAGGTTACACTTGGCTTGATGGAATAGGTTATAGCTCTGCAGGCCAGTAATCACGGATATCCGATAGGGGTCTAAAGAGGGTGAGCATCACGTCAGTGACGCCTCCTTCATAGACTTCAATATCGATAGCTTTGGTCTCATCATTGCTTAAAAGCTGATAAGACTCAAAGGCTTCACCTCGTTCACCTTCTTCATCTTGTGGTGGTTTTTGGCCACGATAATCAAGTTTATGAAAATAACCGAGATTCGAAAAAGAGACCTGATGATAAGCATCTGCATACCATTTATCAAGCAGATTAGCTAACTCTCCTTTTAGGGGCAGTGTGGTTAGCTGAGCTTTGCCTGGCTCTTCAAAAATATTGGCAAACTCGTCAAGATCAAATAATTGCTCAACTTGATCTCGTGTCACTTTGATGGATAAAGACAGATAAGTCTCATCATCTTCATCTAATGACAGAAAGACTGCTTCATTGCTGTGGCCTTTGAGAACCCATTCGGCAAATTGCTTACGCTCATATTCGTAAGTATTCACTGTTTCGACCCTAAGCTGTTGCCCGCGCAGTTGCATGGGCAAAGCAAAGCTGTCATCAAGGGAGATCATATCCCCCTTGTTGAGCTTATTAGGGTGATCGAGTTGACGTTTAGGTGCTTCTTTTTTGCCAAAGAGGCCGCTTAGAAATCCCACGTCTTTCTCCTTTAGCCTTTGCGTGCTTTAATGCGATCGAGTACTGCATTGGCATTGGATTTTTGCTCACCAATTCCGGCTTCTGCTAACTTATCACTTAAGGCTTTATCACTGTTATCTTCAGCTAATGTTTCTGCGGCCTGTAAGCGATCATCAAAGTTTTGTTGACGCGCTTTGATACGCTCTAATGAATCTTTAGCATTTAATAACTTAGAGTTACTCCCCGCGAAAGAGTCGGTGATGGTTGCCGTGGCTTTTTGCACACTTTCAGTGGTTTTAACCATAGTTAACTGACGTTGGTAATCAGCCACTTGACGCTCTGTTTTGCGAACCAGTTCTTTTAAGCGAGTCGCATGTGCGGTAAAGCTTTCATTGGCAGACTGTTGTTCGGCAAGCTCTTGTTCAAGTCCGGCAATTTTTTCAGCCACTTCAAGGGCTAAACTTTCATTTTCTTTTTCAAGCGCTTGAGCCACATAACCTTCATGTTCGGCGATAGAGCGCTTTAAGCGATCGACTTCACGGCTGGCTTGCATTTCTTTAGCCATTACGTCTGTAAGATCGCGTTTGGCTTTCGTTAAGTGCTTTTCTGCATCACGTATTTCTTGTTCAAAAATACGGGTTGAGTTTGCATCTACGATACTTTGTCCGACTTCAGTGGCACCGCCACGAAAAGCAGTAAGAATTTTATTTAAAATGCCCATAATAGGCTCCTTTATTTCAAATAGTCGACCAATTCGTCGATGACTTCTAGGCAGTTATCAGACAATACTGATAACTCTTGTTCTACTTCTAGCATGCTTGATTGCACTGAGAGTGCTCCATAAACAACATATTTATCATCGACTTTTGCAAAAGATGATAAAGGCATAGGAATATTTAATTCCAACATGGTTTCAAACATGGCTAAACGTGTTTCTGGTTTAACTTCATCTTCTCCCCATAAATAGCTAATGCAGAGAATTTGGTTATCCGTAACCGATACAAATATGGGTAACTCTTCACGGCCTGCTATGTTGACTTGCAACACATCCACTTCACCATCAATAGGGTAGCAATCAAATTTAAGACCCGTATGGCTACTATCACCTAACGCGTTGAGGTGATCCGCGATATTGTGTATATTCATGTTTGTCCTTATGACATATTATGTCTTAATTAAAGATTAGCACTGTGACATAATATGTCAAGCACTATCTCACCGTTAATATACTTAAACCTGCTTAAACTCATATTCTTATCATGTATCGGTATTTAGGGGAATTATCCTTGATCATTTAACCAAGCTTGTTGATGATATTGATACAATTGCATTGAGCCTAACATGTTCACTTTAACTTGTGCTTTATCTTTGTAAAATTGTGCGGGAAACGCGAAAGCACCCTGGATCAGTTCAGGGGTTAACCAAAGCTCTTCCACTGGCAACTGCTGCAATTTTTGTAAGCGTTGTTTGGCATTACTGCCCATTAGAGTACCAATACTCCATCCCCATTCACCAAAGCTTGGCACATTATGATGATACTGTTTTACAGTAAACCCTGCGCTTTCTAATGTATTACCCACTGAAATAAAGGCATTTGCGGCGTGATACGGAGAGGTCGATTGCACAGTAATAGCTCCGTCTCGACTTAACAATTCCTTTAGCTTTCGATAGAAAACGTCGGAGTACAGTTTATTTAAGTCTGGATGGCTGGGATCCGGTAAATCCACAATAATGGCATCAAACATTTTGCCTTTAGCCAGTAATTGATCCACAGCATTGTAGGCATCATTAAAGATTAAGTTCACGCGGGGGTCGTTAAGGGCGTTACCGTTGAGCGTGAATAATGCTTGTTGAAGGCGAGGTGGGATGCTTTGATCTGTCTGTTTAAAGATATCAATTAACCCCACATCGAGATCCACAAGTGTGACCTGTTTTGGTTGCCATTTCAGGACTTGTTTTAAGCCTAAACCGTCTCCTCCTCCAATAATTAAAATATTATTATGGCGAGCACTGGCGGCTAATGTGGGGTGAACAAGAAAGGCATGGTAAATATGCTCATCGCTGCTGGAAAATTGTAATCGGCCATTGATATACATGGAATAAACAGGAGGAAGCGGAGCGGCTCTTAGGCGCTCTGTGAAAGTGAGCTGTTGAAAGCGAGTGGCTTTTGAGTAAAGCACGTTATCTTTATAAAGTAAATTATTAAAGTCTTGTTCCCACTTGGGCCCATGTAATGCTAAGAGCACGAGCAAACCACTGGCAATAATGTGGCCAGCAAGTAATAATTTTGGCTGTTGAATTTTATGCCAGAATCGGCTGATAAATGCAAACCCGGCTAATAAGTTAAAGCTGGCGGTGAGTGCGGCGGCCAGTTGAATATCAATGGCGAGCATGAACCCCACCCAGATAGCTGCGCCAATTCCTGCGCCAATATAATCTGCGCCATAAATGGTGCCCGCATTATGTAATAGATGTTCATCCGATAATGCTTGACGAACACGAGCAATGAGTGGGATTTCCATGCCGATCATTAGGCCTAATAATACGCCCCACATATAAGGCAAGTACTGGCTTAAATGTTGAAAAGTACCAATAAAGCCACCGTTTGGCAATTGATCGGCGGGTAAGCCTAAGGTATTGGCGATAATTTGAGGCAATTGCTGACCAAAACCAATAATCGATGCGGTGATCAAAATGGCTAATGCGCCGCATAGCGCCACAATCAGTTCTAAAACAGCAAAGCCGGTGAACGCGCAGCGAATTTTTCGAGCGGCAAAGGCGCCTAACCCCATGGAGACGATCATCAAGCCTATCATGGTATAAATGGCGGCTTCTAATGCGCCAAGAATGCGGCCAGCATAGTGAGATAATAGATATTCATAAATGAGCCCACAAGCGGCGAGAACCGCCATAATGCCGAGCAATAACACATCATCGAACCAAGCTAATTTTCGGTTTTTCACCTGTGGAGTGTTCACATTGGCGTACATCAATTTGTCCAAATATCGTCAAATAAGGCGGTCAGTCATAGGAAAAAGGGCAGCAATCACACTGCCCGAGCTATTCAAGGCTAAGCCATTAATGCCATTAGAATTAAGGCAATAGAAACACTGATGGCCATTTCGACCGCAGCGATACCAATATTTTTCTGCTTTTCCACTTCATCCGTGAGATTAATCCTTGCTAAGACTAATTGTTTAACTATGGCTAACAGCACAGATAAGGCAACAAGCATAATGATCGAGAAAATAAGCCAGCCCAGTAAATTATTCACATAGGCTTGAGGATCATAATCGATGAAATGGCTTGCCGCGCTGAAACTAAAGGCCATGGCTAATAAATATCCCCCATGACGAACGGCAATGGCAATTTCACCTTGCTCTAGTGCGGCTTGCATTGATGCATTTTGATTGCGTTTTGCGTAACGGTTTTCTCTCCATCGAGTGAGTAACACTAGCATTAGCTGAGAAATAATAAAGGCGCTAAAGATAGCAATAAAGGTATCTAAGGTTAAGTCTGCAGCCCACATCAGCACGGAGCGAATAATGATGGCGGTTGCGATAACCGCACAGGCATCAACAATAGAAACAGCGACATTGCCCTTAATAATCAGCGCATTTTTACTGATCTCATTGAGTGCTATTTTATCGTGTAAAAAGCGGCCAAGCTTGATGAGGATAAGTCCAAATACACCATAGGCTGTCATTCCGATAGCCTCGACTAAATATGAGCTCGCCGCTTCGCCCGTAATGGCGCCAGTCAGTACAATACCGAGGGCCATTACGCCACCTGCTGTACTGATCCCAAAGGCGAAGTTGTCTTTTTCTGCCAATTCATGGTGACTGTTTACATTGATACTCCAGCCTTGTAGATAACGCATTAAGGCCAGTAGTATGACGGCAATGGTTAAATCGATGGCTAAAATAATGGCCAATTCTGGTGTTAAACCGTAGTCTTGAAAAAATGTCATATCAGTTCCTTAAATTATTTGCCCCGACGAACACTACGGGTAGTTCGGCTACTGGAGTTACGAAAGCTACTGTCTCTGGAATAAGTTGAATTAAACTTACTGCTGCTTTTGGTTTTTGCATAGCTGCTTTTAGTGCCCACTGTACTGGCTTTAGGGCTGTTTGTACTTTGACGAGATAAGCTTGCACTGCCCGTGCGCGTTTTGGCATAAGGGCTATTAAATTGACGTCCTTGAGAGTTGAATTGTTTTTTGGTTCTCTCATAAGTGCTATTTTGAGCAGCAGCTTGTTTGGGAGAGGTATAACGAGAACGACCGACATCATTGTAATAACTGTAATCACGGCCATTTGACCATCGATCGTAATAGACAGGTCCACGAGTGAGATTGGAAAACATGGAGTACATGCCATACCAAGCCCAAAATGACATACCATTTGAACCCGTTTGCCAACTGCCATAACTTGGATTACCGACGAGTTGATTGCCCTCACTGCCATCGGCGTTATTAGCAAGTTGGGATGCGGCTTGGCTGATGGCGTTAACCCGTCCGAGCTCGCCATTGGACATGTCTGCAACTACATTAACCGGATCCGAGAGCATGTCGTTATATTGATTGGGATCGGCCGCCTCATAAATATTTTTTACCTCGGCAAGCTGTTGATCTAAACCCACATAATTCGATGCTGTTTTTGATTCTTTTAAACGACGCGTCAGTGAAGTAAATAAAGGGCCATTGGGAGTTGCATCCGTTGCAAGTTGATTTAACAGCGGAGCGAGATCGGGTTTTTGTTTCGCTAATATATTGGTATATTGGCTCAACAAGGTGGCGTTTCGAATTTGGCCATCATTGAGCATGCTGGCGAGGGTATTCAATCGTTTTTGAGCTAAGGCTTGAAATTGGGTTATTTTTTCCGGTCTTTCATCACCACATCCTGTTAGCGATAACGCGAGTATGACGGTGAGAACACCTAGCAGCATTCTTGCCATGCTTTCTCCAAATTAATGATTATGGGTATTTTGATAAAAATACCGAATGTAAATTACAATAGGCCAAAATGATTGTGGTACAAAGAATAATAAGTGTTCATTAAAGGGCCAAGGTTTTTAGGTTATTCTTTTCTATGGCAGCATAAAATCAATCAAGAGATGATATTGCAAACATGACGGTGTGAATGTCAGTCAATGATGCAAGATGACTTTCTTGATTGAGGCACAGTTATACCATTGACGACATATTATGTCGATAGTCTACAGTACTAGGGCCTGTTTATCTTTGGTGAATATTTCTGCAGCAGTTTGTCGTTTCTTTATACAAGGCAGAGCTTATGCGGTGTAGTTATTCTCCATAAATAAGCGATAACGCCGTAGAAAGGAGCGACAAGCGCTGTCCGTAGGATTTACTAAACGTGTTTTACTCTTTGTTGAGAGGCATTCGCTTAGAATGACTAGGTATCACACCTCTCGCCGCGATTAAAACAGGTTTATCTGAACATAATTTAATCACGAAATATAAACAGGCCCTAGAGGTATTATGACTACGCTTGAATCAGGTAACAAGTTGTTCTCTCAACTTCTTATACAAACAGCCAATGACGCTTGGCAGCGATTGACGTCATTGTGGCCAAATGTGATTGCAACGCTCAATGAGGCTGAGCAAGAAGAGCTTCGTCGTGTCATGGGGTTGAGTGATTTTATTGCCGAACAAATTTGTCGTCATCCTGACTGGATAGCCGATTTGTTGCATGATCAATTACATACCTTATCACGAGATCAGTTTGCCCATGAGTTGCACACATTATTGCAAAATGTGGATGATGAAGAAGCATTTAAGCGGATCCTAAGACAGTTTAGAAATAAGCAAATGGTGTGTATTGCGTGGCGAGATTTCTTAGAGTATTGCGATCTTGATGCAGCTTTACTGGATTTATCTATGCTAGCCGAAGTCTTAGTGGTGAGTGCGCGAGATTGGCTTTATCAAAAAATGTGTCAGCAATACGGCATGCCCTGTGACGATGACGGCCAGCCACAATCTCTATTAATCTTAGGTATGGGTAAATTGGGTGGAAAAGAGCTGAATTTCTCTTCTGATATTGATTTGATTTTTACTTTTCCTGAACATGGCCAGACACAAGGTGCGCGTCGATCACTTGAGAATCAAGAATTTTTTATTCGTCTAGGGCAAAGGTTAATTAAGGCCCTGAATGAAGTGACTTGCGATGGCTTTGTTTACCGAGTGGATTTACGTTTGAGGCCTTATGGTGAGAGTGGGCCGCTAGTGGTGAGTTTTTCAGGTCTTGAAGATTATTATCAAGAGCAAGGGCGTGATTGGGAACGTTATGCCATGGTGAAAGCGCGTCCGTTGGGTGAAGAGAATGAGCATAGCCGTGCATTACTGAATATGTTGAGGCCTTTTGTTTATCGACGCTACATCGATTTTTCCGCCATTGATGCACTGCGAAGAATGAAGCAATTAATCACTCAAGAAGTGCGCCGCCGCTCACTGGTCAATAATATTAAATTAGGGGCGGGGGGGATCCGTGAAGTCGAATTCGTGGTGCAAAGTTTTCAGCTCATTCGCGGTGGACGTGAACCGACATTAAGGCAACAAAGCTTGTTTGCGGCCATTGAAAATTTATATCAACTTGGAGTATTGGAATACTTAGCCGTTGATGAATTGAAAAAAAGTTATGTGTTATTAAGGCGAGTCGAAAATTTACTGCAAGCGATTAATGATGAGCAAACCCAAACCTTGCCAAATGATGAGCTTAATTGGCAACGTTTATGTTATGCCATGCAAGTTTCCTCGCCAAATAAGCTTAAAGGGCAAATCGACGCCGCTATGAAAACCGTCCATGAGCATTTTATCGACACTATAGGGGGTCAAGAAAAAGATGACATGGAACAAAGCTGGACTCATCAGCTTTGGCATACTCATAGCGAAGAAGATATGCAGGCTCTGCTCGATGAGCAATATATTAGCGATACTGAATTTTGGCCGATATTACAGCAGTGGCGGGAAAATATTGCCAACCGAACTCTTGGTCATCGCGGACGCGAGACCTTAGATAAATTAATGCCTAGGTTGTTTACAGAGCTTTTTACACAAACGAGTCCTTCAGGGGCATTAGCTGCAGTATCAAGCGTGTTGGATAAAATTTTAACACGGACAACCTATCTAGAATTACTGTTTGAAAATCTCGGGGCTCGTCAACAATTAGTGAGATTGTGCTGCGCGAGCCCTTGGATCACTGAGCAATTGGCTAATTTCCCTATGCTACTCGATGAGCTTATCGATCCTACTCAACTTTATCACACGACATCCTTAAGTGATTATGCCAGTGAATTGAGGCAGTATTTACTTCGCGTCCCTGAAGATGATTTAGAGCAACAAATGGAAGCGTTAAGGCAGTTTAAATTAACACAGCAACTTAAAGTCGCCGCGGCGGATGTAACAGGGATATTACCGGTTATGGCTGTGAGCGATCATTTAACCTTACTTGCTGAGGCGATTATCGAGCAGGTGGTGATCCAAGCTTGGGCAGATCTGACATCACGTTATGGTACTCCCGCTCATTTAGGGCAAGGGGAAATGGGCTTTGCGATTGTGGGTTATGGCAAAGCGGGAGGAATAGAGTTGGGTTATGGCTCCGATCTCGATCTCGTTTTTTTACATAACAGCCCTGAGCAAACCGAGACAAATGGTGACAAACCTATTGAGGTTGGCCGCTTTTATCTAAAATTGGCTCAGCGTATTTTGCATTTGTTTTCCACGCGAACCTTATCGGGTGAGTTATATGAAGTTGACATGCGCCTGAGACCGTCGGGGGCTTCAGGCTTATTGGTGAGTGAAATTGAAAGTTTTGGTGAGTATCAAAAAAATGACGCTCATACCTGGGAACATCAAGCCTTAGTGAGAGCTAGGTGTTTATTTGGTGATAATACATTATTGAGTCGGTTTGGTGAGATTAGAAGTGAGGTCATTTGCCAGAAGCGAGATAAGCGCCAGTTAGCCACCGATGTGAAAACCATGCGTAAAAAAATGAGCGATCATTTATTGAAAGCAAAATCGAATACCTTTGATTTAAAACTCAGTTGTGGCGGCATGGTCGACATTGAGTTTATTGCTCAATATCTCGTGCTTGCTCACGCCCATGAGCATAAAGAGCTCGCAGTCTGGTCAGATAACATTCGCATTTTTAGTATGCTTGCCGATTTAGAGCTGATTTGTATTAATCAAGCAGAATATTTAACCCAAGCTTATTGTTTTTTAAGAGATGAAAATCACAGGCTTACTCTACAAAGATTACCAGGCTTGTTGCCAGCCGATAAAGTGGAGCCCAGTGTGCATAATGTGAGCTTGATATACCACGAAATGCTAGGGTCTGTTGAACTTTGATGGTTATGTTTTTTTTAAAGACACTAAGATAAGGCCGCTGGGGTTAATCAGCTTGCGGGTTGTGAGGAGCAATGCCGTGGTCACTGACACTATGATCATCACAAAAATGGCGATTAAGATCACCAGTTGATATTTAATGGCAGTGATAGGATCGACCCCCGCCAATATTTGCCCTGTCATCATGCCTGGCAGAGTGACTAACCCTGTGGTGCTCATTGACGCTAAACTGGGCGCTAACGCTTGTTGCAGCGCTGTTTGTATAAAAGGAAAAGCAGCTTGCCTCGAATTTGCTCCCAGTGCTAGCAAGCCTTCATATTCCATCTTTCTATCATCAAATGCGGTAAAAAGCCGCTGTAAGGCAACAATGTTACCGCTTAAACTGTTGCCTAATAGCATGCCCGCGAGGGGAATTAAGTATTGCGCACTGAAAGGGGGGGAAGGTAACAGTAATCCTATGAGTATAATGAAGAGCAATGGAATAAGCCCCACGAGTAATCCACTAAAAATAGGCATGAAAAGTGGTTTCTTAGGCAAATGACTCTTACCTATGATGGAGCTAGTGCCAATGAGCGCCATTAATAATAGCCAAAGCACATTGATCCAAACGTTATTCAAAGTGAATAAGTATTGTAAATACAGGCCCACAAGCACCAGCTGAATGGCCATTCTTACCGATGCAATAATCATTTCTTGAGCTAATGCGAGTCTAAGAAAGTAATTAATACTTAAAGGAATTAGCAGAATAAAGCTAAATAGTGAGAGCTCAAGCCAACTGATCTCAATAATTGATTGCATGTGCAAGCCTTATCGTCAAATGAGTGATTTCAGTGAGTATAGAGAAAATGTCAGTATACCGTTTGAATGTGACGAAATGATATTAGGTTAGAATGAAAGGGTTCTTACTTGCATTAAGGTCAAGGTGGGAGTATCACTAACTCTGTATCGCGAATTTCTCTTTTCTCCATTAATGAGGAGCCTTTCATGAAAAATGAAATCGATGTACATCAAGCCTTGGCGGTAGTCAATAAAATCACTCGAGATGGGGTCAAAAAAGACGGTGTCTATCATTTCGAGGGACTCACAGTCGAGTCTGACAGTGATGGTTATACGGTTGTGCTCACCGATGGCCGCACCAGTTTAACGCTGTTTTTCCATAATAAGTACGAGTTTGATTATCCAGACAGCACCGCATTCGAGAATTTTATGCGCCGCTACTGGGCGATTTATGGAATGTGACGTTAAGAGGTGTGAGGTTAAGGTGTTATTTGTCCTGTAGTCGCTGATTATCGGATTGAGTACAACATTCGAGAGTTTTATGCAGCACTATTGGGCGATACTGGACTGGGCGATTTATGGTAAGTGACGTTAAGGGATGTGAGGTTAAGGTGTTATTTGTTCTGTAGTCGCTGATTATCGGATTGAGTACAACATTCGAGAGTTTTATGCAGCACTATTGGGCGATACTGGACTGGGCGATTTATGGTAAGTGACGTTAAGGGATGTGATGTTAAGGGATATGACGTTAAGGTGTTATTTGTCCTGTAGTCGCTGATTATCGGATTAAGATAAAGTGACTGCAAACCTTATTAATAATATAACTATTATATTTACAACAAATACTTAGCAGTGATACTTTATTGTATGAATTGAGCACCTAAGAAATGAGTTGCTATTAAATAAGCAGTTAAGTTGTAAGGAAACGCCATGGAAGTCTCGTTGCGTCCAGTCACAAAAGAGAATTATGAGCAAGTGTGTGAACTTGATGTCACAAAAGAACAGACAAGTTATGTCGCCTGTAATATGTGGTCATTAGTTGAAGCTAGATATAATGAAGGGTATGAAACCAGAGCCATTTATCTAGAAGAAGAGCCTGTCGGTTTTTTGATGTGGGTACAAGAATCTAACGTTAAAATTTCGATTTGGCGGTTTATGGTCGATAAAGCGCATCAACAAAAATCAATAGGTCGAATGGCGCTTAACTTAGCCTTGGCTGAAATCAAAAAAGTGCCTGACTTACAAGAAATCGAGATTTGTTATAACCCAAAAAATCCTGTCGCTAAAGGCTTTTATGCTAGCTTTGGTTTTTCTGAAATCGGCATGGATGAAGACGATGAGGACATGCTTGCTGTCATTAAGCTTTAAATAGAGCAAATGAGGGGAAGGGGTCTTATTCCAAGCATGAATGCCAGTGATAATGATACCAGTGAGCAAGTCGGTGGTTGTTATTTCACTGTGAGTAGAGTTTTAATTCCAGTTACTCACTTGATAGAAAACTCAGTATGTAATCGTTTTAATAAATTTATTTTTTAGGATAATAATAATGTTAGAAAAAATTTCAAATCAGTTGAGTCATGTGGGTTTTAATACTCAATTAAACAATGACAGTGTCCTTGTTAAAGATGTTATATTTGGTAATATCACGATAAAAAAGAACATTGCGAATAACAATTTCTCACTCACTTATCGAGCGTATGTGCACTTTGTAGGTATTTTAATTTCTATTACGCCACTTATATTATTCTATACAGAAGGTGTTGATATATTTAGTTTTATCTTTACTTTATTTGCTATATCCAATTTTGTCTCATTATTAATAAAAGAGAGTAGAGCGGCAACAATAAGGTTGATTATTCACTCGACCACCAAAACATCGGAACTTTAAATGCAATACCTTTGAGTCTAATCGTTTTGTGTGAGTGGTGTGATTTTCCATTAGGGATCTCATTTCTTTTTTCCTGTTTTTTTACAATGTTACGCTAGCTATTTTCAGTTATTATTTTTCCTTAACAAACCCTAACTCATGCAAATTGGCTAACTGCTGGTGGGTGACTTGTCATTTGAAAAAGGGGTTGTTGATGATAAATAATGCCGTCATAGTAGATTTTTAAAGACAACGGCTATAAAGACAGCCATGATTAATGGCATTTTCTAACCCCTCCAACTAAGCTTTATGAACTAGTCGATGTTGGAGGTTGTAACGGCTATAAAGACAGCCATGATTAATGGCATTTTCTAAACCATCCAACTAAGCTTTATGAACTAGTAGATGTAGGAGGTTGTTATGCCACGTCCGAGAAGAAGCCTGATTAGTATTGAAGATACGCCATATTATCATTGCTGTAGCCGTGTGGTGCGGCGTGCCTATTTGTGTGGTGATGATAAATATACAGGGAAAAACTATGATCATCGTCGGGGCTGGGTTGAATCACAACTCCTTAAGTTAACGGAGGTTTTTGCTATTGATGTCGTGGCTTATGCAGTGATGAGTAATCATCTGCATGTTGTGCTTCATATTGATGTCAATAAAGCCAACAGTTGGTCAGATAGAGAAGTGGTTGAGCAGTGGCATGAATTATTTAATGGTACTCAAATTACTCGTCAATTTGCTAAAGGTGACGTGATTGAAGCACATCAAGTGACTCAGTTAAAACATCAAATTGCGATTTACCGTTCACG
>NZ_CANLZC010000103.1 GCF_947495455.1 uncultured Shewanella sp.
GGGATTGATAAAAGACACAGACTTGTGTGACATGTCTACTTTGCTCCCTAATGTGACATCTTTAACTTGCCTTAACATAGACAGTGAGAATGTGTAGATCAAATATAGTCGATACATACAACAAATATCAGGTTTAACGACTCAATAATCGCCGTAAAAATGACTTTAATTACGATAAGGCAGTAAAACCTTGCTACAATAGCCGCCACTATTGCTTGGCATTTGATCACCAACATATGAGACGGTTTTCTCTCGCTAAGCGGCCATATTCGCGCGACCCTTAAAATCATGCTGTCGCCAATAATTTAGGATATTGAACTTGAGTAATACCGACAAAAAATCGACTTCTCATCAAGCCTTTAGCAGCTTAAATCTAAAACCTGCCTTGCTCGATAATTTAGCCACTATGGGTTTTGAATCCATGACACCTATTCAAGCGCAAAGCTTGCCAGCCATTTTAAACGGGGAAGATGTAATAGGTCAGGGCAAAACAGGATCCGGTAAAACAGCCGCTTTTGGTCTAGGATTACTCAATAAATTAGAAGTGAAACGTTTTTGTATTCAATCTCTTGTATTATGCCCCACTCGAGAGCTTGCCGAGCAAGTTGCCAAAGAAATTCGCACATTAGCGAGGGGCATTCATAACATTAAAGTCTTAACCTTGTGTGGTGGTGTGCCAATGGGCCCACAGATCGGCTCCCTTGAGCATGGCGCTCACATTATCGTCGGTACGCCTGGGCGTATCATTGATCACTTAGATCGCGGCCGTTTAACCTTAGACAAGGTCACAACACTGATCTTAGATGAAGCAGACAGAATGCTTGAAATGGGGTTTCAACCCTCTCTCGATGCCATCATGGAACACATGCCAATAGCACGTCAAACCTTGCTTTTTAGTGCGACATTCCCTAAGCAAATACAATCTATTGCTGAGCAAATTATGTTCAAACCTGTTGTTTGTAAAGTGGAATCTAATCACGATGGCGCGACTATTGAACAACATTTTTATGAAGTCAGTAATAACAATGCCCGTTTAACTGCCGTTAAATTATTACTGCTTGAGCATAAGCCTGAAAGTGCCGTTATTTTTTGCAATACTAAACGTGATACTAAAGATGTGGCCGCAAATCTCATTAATGATGGCTTTAGTGTCGTCGCTTTGCACGGTGATTTAGAGCAAAGAGATAGAGATCAAGCCTTATTGCGATTTGCAAATAAGAGTATCTCTGTCATGGTTGCAACCGATGTCGCCGCTCGAGGTTTAGATATCGAAGCATTAGATGCCGTGATTAACTATCACCTCGCCTTTGATACTGAAGTCCATATTCACCGCATTGGCCGCACTGGACGTGCGGGCAGTAAAGGCGCTGCCTACAGCTTTTATAACGCCGACGACGGCTATAAACTTGCATTACTCGAAGATTACCTTGGCCGGAATATCGTCAGTGAAGCGCTACCCAGCGAAAGTTTACTGGATACTTTTCCTGCTCAACCTACCATGACGACCTTACAAATTGATGGCGGTAAGAAACAAAAATTACGTCCAGGCGATATTTTAGGGGCGTTAACGGGCGAAAATGGCATTGAAGGTAAAGAGGTGGGTAAGATTAAAATTACCGATTATCGCGCTTATGTGGCCGTTAACCGTAAAGTTGCCAAAAAAGCCTTAAATAAAATTGTTAACGGTAAACTGAAAGGCCGAACTTATCGTGCATGGGAAATGCGTTAATATCACCTGATTTGAATATCATATAAAAGCAGGTTAACACCTGCTTTTTTATAAACCGTTTATTACTGATTAGGTGTAACATGTCTAAAGGTCTTGCTTTTAGGTTTATGCCCTCTTGACACTCCCCCACTAACTTCCCCACTAAGCTGACTATCTTGATGTTCCGCTTTTTCGCCTTGCTGATGAGCATTTTTTCGTGGCGAACGCTTGCTCATTTTATTACCAGAGTGATAACGAAAAGTTGACTGACTGGGTTTATTGGCGTTTTTTCTGCTTTGCTGCGTTTTCTTTAGTTGAGTTTCAGGTAAGGTATACGTCGGCTCGTAACCCTTCATCTCTTTGCGCGGTAAATGTTGCTGAATAAGCCGCTCAATATCGCTAAGTTGTTTCACTTCCTCATCGCTCACTAGAGATACTGCTTGTCCTTTAGCTCCCGCTCGACCAGTACGCCCAATACGATGAACATAATCCTCAGGCACATTAGGCAAATCAAAATTGACCACTTGTGGTAATTGATCAATATCTAATCCTCTGGCCGCAATATCCGTTGCCACTAGCACTCGAACATCGCCCTTTTTAAAATCAGCTAATGCTTTAGTGCGCGCATTTTGACTCTTATTACCATGGATCGCCGCAGCAGAGATCCCTTTAGCTGCTAAGTTTTTCGCTAGCCGATTAGCCCCGTGTTTTGTTCGGCTAAAAACCAGCACCTGCTGCCAATTACCTTGTTTAATCAGCTTGACCAATACTGCCGCTTTTTGGCCTTTATCAACGGGACAAATCCATTGAGTCACCGTATTGGCCGTAGCATTACGCGGAGTCACTGAAATCTCAACGGGGCTATTGACTAACCCTTTGGCTAATTTCCTGATGTCATCGCTAAACGTCGCTGAAAACAACAAGTTTTGACGCTTTTTAGGTAACAGTGCCAATACCTTTTTAATATCGTGAATAAAGCCCATATCTAACATTCTGTCAGCTTCATCAAGCACCAGCACTTCTAGTTGATTAAAGTTCATGGCATTTTGATTATACAGATCCAGCAAGCGTCCCGGTGTCGCCACCAAAATATCGACACCTTTGGCCAATTTACTGATCTGAGGGTTAATGCCTACTCCACCAAAGACAATAGCACTTTTAATGGATAAAAATTTTCCATAGGTCTCAACACTCTCACCCACTTGAGCAGCCAACTCTCGTGTCGGCGTGAGCACTAATGCTCTCACTTGTTTCGCGCTCGCTCCCTGTCCCTGACTTAACTTTTCTAATAAGGGTAAGGTAAATCCTGCCGTTTTGCCTGTGCCCGTTTGAGCTGCCGCCATGACATCTTTCCCCTCAAGAACGGCGGGAATAGCTTGGGCTTGAATGGCTGAAGGGGTTTCATAGCCTTTTTGGGTGACCGCTTTTAATATAGCAGCAGATAAACCTAGGGAGGTAAAGCTCATATAATGCTCTCTTTTCGGCTGCTCATCAAAATTCTACATAGACCAAACAGCAATTTTCAAGGGCCTGCACTTGCGGGCGGCCGTGCAGCTTACAGTATTCCTTAAAAAAGCGCTAATCATTATGATTTTATACATGTTAATTGAGGCTTTGATAAAAGTAAGTATTATTTAAGGATTCAATCCAAATCACGGGTATAGTGAAATGAAACAAGCTATTATTGCTTATCATCAAGATGATGAAAGCCATTGGGTTGCCGAACTTGAATGCGGGCACTTCCAGCACGTTAGGCACAAGCCTCCTTGGGTAAATCGCCCTTGGGTCATCTCGCCTCAAGGGCGCGCGCAAATGCTAGGCTATCAATTAAATTGTAAGAAATGTGATATCAAGGCGCCTAAAGATATATAATGCTCAATAATGCCAGTTTTCAAGACCAATGGTTCATTTAGCAATAAAATGGAAAAATAATTTAGCGTTTTGTGGACCTGAGCAATCTCTAAATTTTTATTAACATATTTGTAGTGAAGTAATCAGTTTATTTGTAGGAAAGATGTAACATGACACAAAACAAAAAGTTTGATTTTCGCCTTATTCAAGAAAATGATACTTGGACAGCACAAATCACCCGACGCATGACAGCAAGAAAAACGGTTGTTTCTAAAAAGAAGCAAGGTTTTGAAAGCGAAGCTGAAGCACAAACATGGGCTGAAACACAATTACAAGCCTATTTAGACAATCTCGTTAAACGTAATGATCGCCGTGCTAAGCAACGTAAAGAACGAACACAAGCTCAAGAAGAAAAAGACTTGGCAGCAGCAAAATGGCGTGAGTCAAAAGATGCCCGTGACTTCGGCGAAGGTTATAACGACTTTAATGAAGACAATGATGATTACACTGGTGATGAGTAATCACTAATCACTTGGCACAGTATTCACTGTGCCCTTTCTACCATACTGAAACAGTTCTTGTTTTCCGGCATAAATATTCATTAATTATCAGCAAGATAAGTATAAAAGTAAACAAGCCTAACCTTAAGTATAATTAGGTAAAATGCACTTTATTCGTAATAAAAAAATGTTACTTTGATGATTAGTTAATAACCTCACCTATGTTCTTTTTATGAAAAAAACCTTATTAGTATACGCAACTCATGTGACTGACTATGCCAAAGTCGCTCTTATCCTTGGCGCTTTGATTGGGCTTAATGCCTGTGATAAAGCAGCCAATGTATCCTCCAATGTCAACCAAACACAAACCCATTCAACTCATCCATCCTTGAGCTATCCCATCGTCGATACCAATCAAGTCATTTTCTATGATCAAGCTCATGAGATTTCAGCGCCAACCACAACCCAAGCCTTTTATGGCCAGAATGCACAATTTAGTCGCCACCCAATGCACTATAGCGTAAGTCAAGATAGCTTAACTGTGATGGATCATGTCACAGGCTTAACTTGGACACGCACAGCCGATTTAAATGATGATGGTGTTATTAATACGCTAGACAAACTTTCTTTTACTCAAGCTAAAGCTTACGCCGCCCACCTTAATGAAATCAAATATGCCGGTTTTGATGATTGGCGTGTACCGACAATAAAACAACTTTACTCACTCATGAGTTTCAGTGGTGTCGATGCTGCTGGGCCCCATGAAACCAATGCGAAACCTTTTATCGATACGCAATATTTTGGCTTTGCTTATGGGGATGAATCAAAAGGCGAACGCGCAATTGATGCGCAATTTTGGTCGAGTACTGAATATACTGGCCAAGTCTTTCACGGTGCCCATGCCGCTTTTGGGCTTAATTTAGCGGATGGACGGATCAAAGCCTATCCCATTGATGCACCTCATCGTGTCGCAAAAAATTTCGTCTATTTTGTCAGAGGCAATGCTCAATACGGACAAAATCAATTTACCGATAATCATGACGGCACCATTTCTGATCAAGCGACTCAACTAATGTGGATGAAAAGTGATAGTCAAAACGGTATGAATTGGCAACAAGCCTTAGCTTGGGCACAAGAAAAAAATGCTGAGAACTTCCTTGGTCATAATGATTGGCGCCTTCCTACAGCCAAAGAATTACAAAGCATTGTAGACTATCAACGTTCCCCCGACGCCACTCAATCTGCCGCCATTAATCCCATCTTTTCCACCACCAGCATCACCAATGAAGCGGGACAAGCCGATTACCCTTGGTTTTGGAGCAGTACCACTCATGTCAACAGCAAAAATGCCGGCGCTCAAGGCACCTATATCGCCTTTGGCCGCGCCATGGGTTACATGATGGGAACTTGGACCGATCTTCATGGTGCAGGTGCACAGCGCAGCGATCCCAAAGCAGGCAAGCTTGATGACATTGCCATTAAAGTTGGTGAAGGCTATCACATTAACGGCCAAGCTCAACACCCAAGTGAACGCCAAGCCAAACAAGTCAATGCAGCAAAAGCCGCTTCACAAACATTAGCCGATGAGTCATTGCCACGTCCTGCCTTTAATGGTCATGGCCCTGAAGATGCCATCAGAATTAATAATTATGTCAGATTAGTTCGAAGCATAGAAGGCTCTTAACCAACCCACTCATTGCCCACTCACCTATATTGATTTAGCGATAAGACTGAGCCAGCGCTTGCTGGCTCAGATAACAATACCGTTTCCTCACACATGTCATTTATTTCATAAATGACAAAAGTTAAAAAATATAAAAATAAATAACGCATATAAAAAACAAAAAAGATCATTAATATCTATTAAAAAAACAATATCGTAAACTTATAAAAAATAGATAAAGTGCGTTACAAAAAAATCATTTCATTATTTTTCAGTTTATTAGAACCGCAATATTTCAACTTTTTATTTTTTCAATAAACTTAATTAATTAAATTTAGAATTATCTTAATTTTAACCTAAGTAAAGATATTGAACTTTTTTTGCAATAAAAAGAGTCTTTACTCTATTATCGATTTTAAATAAATATTCATCATTTTTTCATTCAACTTGCATTGCTCACTAGCATATTCATCATTATCACTTAACTTGGAGGTATGTAATGAGGCCATTGTCTAAAAATATAACAAACGCTATCGCAAAACCTGCACTATTCTCAAGCTTATTACTTTCATCTTTCACTGCCATGGCGGGAGACTGGATCGTCGGGGCTGGAATGTATGACATTACCGGTCCTGCTGCCGATCGGGGCATGGTCGGTTATGGCAGTAGTGAGCAAACAACACAAGGTATTTTTAGTCGACTATGGTCAAGGGCATTTGTGTTAGGTAGCCAAGAAACTGGCGATTTAATCGTGTTTGTCAGTGCTGATCTACAAAGTATCACTCAAGGTGTACACCAAGGTGTGATCGCAAAAATTGCGGCGGATGAGAACCTATCCGCTTATTTAAATGAAAAAAATGTCATGTTAACCGCCATCCATAATCATGTCGGTCCTGGGGGTTACGATCATAACGTAATGCTAAATTTAAGCGCCTTAGGGTATGATGAAGATAATTATAACGTCATTGTTGATGGAATTTATCAATCCATTGTCAGCGCTTTTAATAATCAAACCTCTGGCAATATCACCTTAGCACAAGGTGAACTCACCGATGCCAGTATCAATCGTAATCCCGATGTCTACCAACTCAATAGTGATAAAGATAATTATGAGAGTGATGTCAATCAAACCATGACATTACTAAAACTCACTAAAGATGATGGTAGTGACGTTGGCATGATCAATTGGTTTCCTGTGCATAATGTGTCATCACCACAAACTTACCGTTATATCAGCAGTGATAATAAAGGCATAGCAAGCTACCTCACTGAAAAAGACTTTGGAACACAGGCGCCACTTAACATCGGCTTTGTTGCCGCTTTTGCCAACAGTGATGAAGGAGATGTGTCACCTAATGTGTGTGGGCAAGAAGATGGTTGTATGGATAGTACGAAAGAGAATGTCCTTTTGTCAGCAACAAAACAATATGAAAAAGCCCTATCGCTTTATCAAAGTGCCAACATTGCATTAACGCCTGATATTAATAGTCAATTTCAATACATTCAACTACCCGATTACAGTGTCGATGCAGCCTATACTCAATCTCAAACAGCTCAAAATCTATGTCATGCTACACTAGGTTGGTCTTTCGTTGCGGGTGCAACCTGGGATGGCCCTTCTGGTATCGACGGCGTCTTTGAAGGAATGACCCAAGATAATAGGGGAACGGAGTGGGAATACAATGACACCCTACTGGGTAATGTGTTCACTGGCTACCCCATGTTTGGCTTACTAGAAGCCTTTTCAACCATAACCCTTGATGATGACACCTACAGTGATTGCCAATACCCTAAACCGACTTTTGTCAATAGTGAACTATTTGATGACGTTAACTTATATACCAACACCTTACCCTTTCAATTGATTCGATTAGGTGAGCTGGCGATTATTGGTGCACCTGGCGAAATTACCACTATGTCTGGTCGTCGATTAAGAGCCAGTGTCCTAAATGAACTCTCAGCAATAGGTGTAAAATACGTTGTTATTGCAGGGCTTGCCAATGCTTATGGCGGCTATATCACCACCAATGAAGAATATGAGCTACAACATTATGAAGGTGCTCACACTATTTTTGGCCCCAATTCATTAGCGGCTTATCAGCAAATTTTTACCACGCAAGCTAAAGCGATGGCTGAAAGTAAAAGCCTAGATGAAGGTGATGCACCAAAAAGCTTGGCCGATAGTCAATTGATCACTACTATAGGCGTTGTTTACGATGACAAACGTCTTTGGGAGTCCTTTGGTGATGTCGAAACCGATGTCTCTTCAAGCTATAACATTGGTGATACAGTCAACGTCATTTTTCGCTCAGGCCACCCACAAAATGATTTTAGAACCATGGAAGCCTTTTTTGAGGTCCAACAAAAAGTCGGTGATGAATGGGAAACCAAATACACTGAAAATGACCCCAGCACTTTGTTTATTTGGACACGAGATACCGATGCTGATTGCCTAGCTTGTTCTTATGCTCAGTTACAATGGACACCAGACTCTGATACCCCCACAGGAACGTATCGCATTGTGCATAATGGATCTTGGAAAAACGGTTGGACAGGAGAGATTGAAGGCTATACTGGCACTTCCAGTAGTTTTGAAATTAAATAAACCTTAAAACGGATATAAACCGCTATATAAAGATAGCGGTTTATCTCACTACCTCCCTACCATCAATAACCTCTCACTTCATCAACTCGCCATTTATATTTCTCAATCAGGTTTTCTACTGAAAGTACATAATGTTTATTTAAGATATCAACATAACTTTAAAGAGACTTTTTGTATCAATATGTAAATCAAGGAACAATCAAAAAAATATAACTTTATAATTATAAAGCATTTAATTTAACCATGATAAAAAAACAAATGTCAAATATTGTAAGTTTTATAAAAAACATAAACTTATTTATTTTTTTGATAGAGGATAAATCAAAGTCATATACGATAGGCAGTATCAATTTCAATGTAATATTAAACTATGTTCAATACTATTAGTGCCCTTGAAAAATTTGGCAAAAACCATGATATCAGCGATCTAACATTCAATGCTGATGGCTATTTAAATATTGTTTTACAGGATGAATTTACTATCCACCTTCAATTGAATAGCAATAAGGACATGTTAAGTATTTTTTCAGAAGTGGCCGACTTATCAAAAACAAACAACACAATATTATTTAGCAACTTACTTAAGGCTAATTATTTTGGACAACATACTAATCAATATAATTTTGGTATAAATCCTGACGATAATACCCTTATCTTATTTAAATCTATTGATGATTCAATCATTAATACCAGCAGCATTGAAAATTTAATTTGTGACCTACTTGAAGCTGTCATTTATTGGAAATCTCACATTACGTCTCAATTACAAGAGAAGCAGAACAAACAGGTTAAAAAACAGATACCAAACAATCAATTTTCATTCATTCATGTTTAACTGATTTCCCCTTTTAATCACTAAAATTCAATTATAAGAGAGCTATGTCATGCCAGTCATCAATGGTGCAACCCAAACTAACACGACTTCAGTTTTTCCAGAACCCAAACTCGATAACGATCAACATAAATATGATTCATTTGATAAATTAGCCGCCGATAATAAACAACGGGTTTACTTTGATTCCTCAAAACAAGAAGCTTTTACTCAAAGTAAATTTAACATACGTAAAGGCGCACCAGCCAACAAACAAGCCCACATGCAATATGCCAAAAGTATTGCCAATGTCCATAATGATAATGGTAAACTCGCCGTCTCTCATCTAAACGACAAAGCTCAATCAGGCCAACGACTCAGCCGAAAAGATATTCTCATTACTCACAACAACCTTGAAAACATCAAACTGAATAAAGCCCAATTTATCAAGCAACAAGCGCTATTTAATACCATTAGCCAAGATCCAAGACTACAAAGCATATTCAATGATCTTGATGGTGCCATCAAAGCGGCATTGAAAAGCGAAGTTAAAAGTACCTCAATAGATGAGATCCCATCAGCAACTTTAGATGCAGTCAAAATGGCTGGGGTCGCTACCAAAACCGCAAGTAAAGTTTTAGATAAATTACCTGTCACAGGTGTTATCGCAAAAGCCCATGATATACATGTAGACGGTAAAAAATCCCAACGCCAATTTAGTGTTCACAGAACATTAACTCATCATCAAATCAATGCCACACCACTAGCGAAATTTATTTCACAGAGTCTGGATAAACTCCATGATAATAAGGCAGAAGCAAGCATGATCAAAGCCACGGTAAGTGTGGTTGCATCAGGTGCTACAAAAGGCCTGCCCATTGCCGATATGGTGGGTAACGCTATTGTCACTGAAGTAGTTGGACATCATTCTGGCACAGGTGTTGGTCACTTAGCGCAACATGGCGCCAAAAAAGCCGCCGACAGCGCCAGCTCAAACGCAGAAAGTAGCAGTATAAAATCCTCCATTAATCAAGCGAAGCAAAAAGAAGAGGTTATCGACAGCCTACCTAGAATTCACTTTGGCTCAGGCAAAGATTATCAAGAGTTTGATCTCGACAAGGTCGATAACATGCATGGGCTATTACTGTATCTGGCAAAATCAGAAACACCAAAAGACAGCTTTATTAGAGACCAAATTGATAACTTTGATGAAATCGAAGCGGCCAGAATTGCACTGAAAATGGAACTGGGTTCACCTAAAGATGAGCATCTTCTACGCACCAATAGTAACAAGTTTTCAGGTACCGGCTCTGATGTCACCCTTAAAAAACTCATGGAAAGTGGTAATTCGCTGGCACAAACTCTATCATCTATAAATAATAAAAATATCAGTCAACTAGCAAATAAAATAGGCGATCTAAACTACTCAAAGGCACAATCTGACGAGGCCTATGAAACATTAAACACTCTCACAAGTATTCGAGATGATTATGCCAAAACTGGCGGCGTACCAAGTGCACTACGACTCATTATGCTTGCTGAAGGCTTACTGTGATCCTAATCTAAGACGATAAACATCGGCTAATGAAATGAAAGCCACTCTTTGTTTCATTAGCAAAAAAGAATAGCTATAGTTAATCAAATACTCATAGGGCAATCCATTTCACACTGACACATTACTAAATCTCAATCTCTTGCTTTAAAAATTCGATCAATGAGCTAACCCGCTTCGACAAAGATCTATTGCGGTAATAAACAATATTAATCGGTTGCTCGACTTTAACAGTGTTAGCCGAAAACAATTGCACTAAACGCCCAGCCTGAATATCTTTACTTGTCATAAAATGAGACAAACACGCGATTCCAGCGCCACTTAACGCGAGCTGTCTGAGTGTTTCACCGCTATCTGATGTAATATTGGCTTTGATATGAAAAAATTGATTTGAAGCATCATAAATCGGCCATTTATTTAACTGCTCTAAGGAACTAAAACCCAATAACTGATGTTCGGCTAAATCATCAATACTCTCAGGGATACCGTGTTGGGTTAAATACTCGGGGCTCGCCAAAATTCGAATTTGACTTAAGCCTAGCGGCGTCGCAGTTAAACTCGAGTCTTTTAATTCACCAATGCGTATCGCCACATCAGTACGTTGTTCTAATAAATCAATTAAATTATCATTATTGACTAACTCGATCTCTACCTGTGGATAAGCGTGACTGTATTGGCCGATAATCGGCGCAATCACATGCAGCATAAAAGGGCTCGCAGCATCAATGCGCAACTTACCTGAAGGGATCGATTTACGTTGTACTAACATCTCTTCAGCGGCTTCAAGATCATACAAAATATCCCGCACTCTCGATAAATATTTTTCCCCTTCAAGCGTCAACTCCAGTCGCCTTGTATTGCGTCTAAATAATGCTGTATTCAGTTTTTTTTCTAATTTAGACAGTGATCGGCTAGCCGCAGACACAGTAATATTTAAATGCTCAGAGGCCTGACTAATGGTGCCTTTATCCACAATACTTATGAAGGTATAGAGCTCGCTAATCGTGACTTTCATTTTGCCGCCTTTCACTGTTTATTTGTTTATGTTGCGCTATTGATTGTTGAACTTTACACAAATATATTTTGATCTTTAGTGCATTTTTTTCAACTTTAATCGTATTTATAATTCTGTCACATCAATAAACACATTCAACATAATTAAGTACTGGAGCAAGACAATGCAACTTCCTATATTCGGTTTAGGTACCTTCAGACTACAAGGTGACACCGTCATTAAGTCTGTCACTCAAGCGCTCGATTTAGGCTATCGTGCCATTGATACGGCGCAAATTTATGATAATGAAAAAGCGATTGGTATTGCGATTAAAAACAGCCATATTCCTAGAAATGACATTCATTTAACCACGAAAATTTGGGTCGATAATTTATCCAGAGACAAGCTCATACCTAGCTTAAAAAATAGCTTACAAAACTTAAAAAATGATGCCGTTGATTTAACCTTAATCCATTGGCCAGCACCAGAAAACCCTATCCAAATTGAAGAATATATGTCAGCCTTACTTGAGGCAAAAAAAGCTGGACTCACTCGAAAAATTGGTGTATCGAATTTTAATATCGATTTATTAAAGCAAGCCATCACCATTATTGGCGCAGACAACATTGAAACCAATCAGATAGAACTCAGCCCCTATTTACAAAATCACCAGTTAGTCGATTTTATGCAAAATCAAGGTATTAGCGTCACCTCTTACATGACACTCGCGTATGGAAAAGTATTACAAGACCCAATTATTCAAGATATCGCTCAAAGGAGACAGCACACACCAGCGCAAATCGCATTAGCTTGGGCATTGGCGAAAGGCTATTGTGTGATCCCCTCTTCAACCAAAAAAGAAAACCTAGCCAGTAACTTGCAAGCACAATACATTAGCTTGAGTACAGAAGATATATCACGTATTGATCAATTAGAAGCCAATCGTCGTGAAATTAACCCTGAGACACTTGCGCCCCGTTGGGATCAATAAGCTGTAACAGGTTATTTATTATGAAAAAAATACTCATTTTAAATGGGGGAAAAAGCTTTGCCCATTCAAAAGGCGAGCTTAATCAGTCCCTTACCCATTTTGCAGAGCAGTATTTGCTCGGCTTAAAACATGAAGTCAAAGTCACTCATATTGATCAAGGCTACGATATCGAATCTGAAATAGAAAAATGGCTATGGGCCGATATCATTATTCAACAAACCCCCGCTTGGTGGATGGGCGTACCATGGACAGTCAAAAAATACATCGATGACGTATTCACCTTAGGCCATGGCCAACTCTATCGAAGTGATGGACGCTCACGTCACGATGCACAAAGTCCATATGGCTCAGACGGCATGCTACAAGGTAAACAATATATGTTATCAGTTACCTGGAACGCACCGAAAGAAGCCTTTACCGACTCAAGACAGTTCTTTGAAGGCGTAGGTGTTGACGGAGTGTATTTCCCCGTGCATAAAGCGCATCAATTTTTAGGCATGACATCCTTGCCCACCTTCATGAGTAACGACGTGATTAAAAATCCAAATATTAATGCTGATCTTGAACGATATAAGCAGCATTTAAATCAATTTGTTAATATTAAAGACTAGGTAGGTTTTCGATTTAAAGGCTTTCAAAGAACCTATGAACAGTGACCCCCTTTCTTTTAGCCCCATTTTATTATTCTATGGCCAAAAAGAGTGGGGCTGTCTATCAAACCCATTAGAGTTCAGATTAAATAATAATAGGTGCCATCACATCCACATATTGGAAGTTGGGAAACTTAGGTATTTGCTCACCTTTAACCATAGATACTATTGCCCCCACAACCATAGAAGCTGAAATGGATGATGAAATCGCAAGTTGCGAATCATATTCCACCTGACTTTGGTAATACCTTCTCGCACTGTTAACCAAATAATCTTTGATCACACCTGAATGTAAAAGATGCTGTAAAATAGCCTCTTTAATCTCTGTATGCGCTTCAACTTGATAGTGCTCCAACCAACCGGGGGTTGTTTTATTCAAAATAGTCATTCCTGAACCAAACCCAAGGTTAATGGGAAAGATTTCAGTTTTCCCATGCCGCTCACAAATTTTATGCACTAAGGGAAACTCTGGTGCATCAAAGTCTATGGTATTCACTACAATATCATGACTTGGAATAAGCTCATTTAACTCATCCCCCCTAAGATACATGGGAATAATATTCACATTGGCCGTGCTATCAATATTAGTCAGTCTATGGCCTATCGTTTCCGCCTTGCTCTTTCCCAAGTCTCTAGCCGTAAAGTTTTGACGATTTAAATTACTCGCCTCAACCGTATCCCCATCTGCAATGGTGATATGACGAATACCAGTTCGAAGTGCCTGTTCAGCAACCACACCACCGATGCCGCATCCCACAATAAGCAGTTTTATCTCAGCCAGTTTTTGCTGCTCTAACTCTGAAATAAATAACCAATTACGTGAATAATCCATGATTATGCTCTCTCTATTGTATTACTTGCTTGCTCGGTTTCTATGGCAGGTAAATCAGTCCTAGGCTGACTCTTATAAGCAGGGCCTGAATTAAATTTCAGCAAGAGTCGATATAAAGATACTTGAAGCCATGTTTTAAAAGCCACCCAAAAATTAAACACGCCCACCTGAAGAATATCTTCACCTTTCTCTGTATCGATCCAAGTGAATACAAAGCTATTTACAGCGTGACTCGTGGCTCTAGGAAGTTTATGAAAGTTTTTCTCAAAGCCCATTTCGTCCGTATCTGAAGACAGCACAAATCGCTTTTCATCAAATGTGACCGACTCTGGATTATGAAAATACTTTTTCACGTAACCATTCACCAGCGCCTTAGCCACTTTAGTGTAAACTCGTAAAGGTGGCTTAATTTGATTAGCCTCCTGAGTGGGCCAGCCTTTTACCGTAAACCGGCTAAAATTCTCAATAATACGGGGAGTCGCTGAAATATTTGTCGTGTAAACACGGCGGTATTGACGAAAAATCACTTTTGCTAATCCCGCTGTTGCCAGTGCAATTAAGTTGGTTCCATTATTTTCAGCAATCACCACTAAGCCAGCATGAACAACAGTCAGCTCATCTTGCTTGATAATAGGACTGATCAAAAACCCAATAGGCACATCATTGTCTTTATAGAGGAGTCCCACCACCATGCTGTTAAACTTAGCGCGGATTTGCTCTAAATTATCATCGACTTGCAACAATTTATGTTCAACAGAGTTTTTAGCCAGATCATTAACACGCAATAATTCCTGATGAATTTGCTTTAAACTCATATCATCAAGGTAACAGCCTGGATTAAAATAATGACGCGTTGTTGTTGGTCCAAATCTGTCGATGTAGGTATGTTTCATTGCCGTTTCTCCTGAATATTCGGCGTTATATCCATCTGATAAAAAGCACTTTTTTTATTGAAAAACATTCGCGATTTGAGTACGCCCATAAACCATTAAAAGCAAATAGCAATAAATGCCTCTGATAATAATCGCCTTGATAATACCGCCCCATCTTTTCGAATTTATGACACATCAATGAGCTAAAGTTGACGGTAAAATGTCAGATGAATAATCAATCCGTTAGATAGAAAATCAAATAGCACTGCCACTTTTCAGACAAGGTTTGAAAAGATAATCTCACCCTCACCGCTGATAATTAAACAATATATTAAAAATTGTTACAAAATGTAAAGAATTGTTTTACGAGTTGTGACTCAGATCAATAAACGCTCAAGTTACTAGACTCAAGCCACTACATAGACCACTTGGTTTATCGATTCGAAGCACTCAATGCGTAGCGCTAAAAGTATTAGCAGTTGGAATTTAAGTAACAGATAAGAAACAATAGATAAGAAATAATAGATAAGAAATAATAGATAAGAAAAATGACAAATGGCATGAAATAGACGAAATTAATAGTGAACGCCCTCTCTTTATTCTCTCATGTATGACGCAAAATGTTCTGTTGCAGGTAACCAACTAGGATCCATTATTAGGCGGAACGGTAAAGATTTTTTTCCATTATGCTATCCCATCAGTATTAGGTATTTTACTGCTTTCTTTATCGATTGTGATTGATGCCATGTTTATAGGCCACTATGTTGGCAGTGATGCCCTGGCCGCTGTCAATATCACCTTCCCCATTAACTATCTGATTATGGGTGTTGCACTCATGTTCGCAACGGGAGCAGCGGCAATATGCGGAAAACTTATCGGCGAAAAATGCACGAGCTCAGCGGCATTAATCTTTAATCAAGTTTTTATGATAGTGTGTATACTGTCTTTCGTTTTTAGTATTCTTGGTCTCGTTTTTTTACATGATTTATTAATCATCTTAGGGGCAAATACCCAGCTTCTCTTTTTGGCTGCCGACTATTTATCGGTTAATTTAACATTTACAGCAGCCTTAATGTTAGCGACATATCTATATTATTTTTCACGCATTGACAATATGCCGACCCGTGCCGCAGTGATATTGGTCTGCAGCTCTGCAATCAATATTTTGTTAAACTGGGTCTTCATTGTCCAATACAAACAAGGTTTGTCCGGTGCTGCTTGGGCTTCTGGCCTTTCGCAATTAGTGGTTGTTGTCGCCTTATTACCGCATTTCATGTCCAAAAAAACCGACCTAAAACTGACCATAGTAAAAATAAAGTGGCGTAACATCATACAGGCAGCAGCAAATGGCAGCTCAGAAATGCTCAATCAAAGCTCGGTTGCTATTGTCACTTTGTTATTTAACTGGATTTTAATCATCCATCTGGGTGTTAATGGCGTTGCAGCATTTAGCGTCGTTAGCTATCTACTTTGGTTTGGCTTAACCGCTTGCTTTGCTATCAGCGATACTTTACAGCCACTCATCAGTAAGCATTTCGGAGCAAGACGCCCACAACGTATCAGCCGTTTTCTTGGTCTGGCTCTGGCTTCTGTCGTCGCGATAAGTATCGGTATCAGCATAATATTGTTAACACATCCCCAATGGCTTGTTGCTCTGTTTATGCGCGAACAAGATAAAGATGCCTTTCAACTGGCGATAGCATTTATCTTTTGGATTTGGCCAGCATTTTTATTTGGTGGCATTAATATTGTGATTTCAGGCTACTTTACTGCAATGCATCATCCACTGTATTCAGGCATCATTTCTATCGCCCGTGGCTTATGTTTCCCTGTTATTGGTTTGCTGATATTCCCTCTATTGATCACAGATATTGGACTGTTTATCGTCATTCCTATTGCAGAAATATTAACCTGCATGATAGCTGTGTCTCTATTTCTTCAAAATCCACCCAATAAAATAGTAGGCACCAGATCTTTAAAGCAGCGTTAAAAGGTAATAACAATTGGAGCTTAAGGAACAGACAAGAAACGATAGCGAAGAAAAATGCCAAATAGCATGAAATAGACAAAATGAATAGTGAAGGAGTCATCACTAAACAGTGCCAAACAAGAATACAAAACAGATCACGATATTATCTCGATTGGCTCTTGAGCACTAATCCCCCCTCCTTACTCTTCTTCTATTAAGAGTAAGAGTAAGGAGGCAAGCGCAGTATTAGCCTTTCATTTCAACATTGTCACCTTTTTTAGCAGCAGATTGCAGCACCATATGAATATACAACACCACTCCAATGGCAAGCAGATTCACACCGATTGCCCATGGCTGCTCTAGTTGGAAAAAGCTAAAATTAAACACGCTTCCTATCAGCGCGACAAATTGAACCCCGTCTACACTGGAAATCCAAATATTCATAAAAACGCCATTGGACAATTGAAAACCTAAAACAGGCGACATGAAAATAGGCACTTGTGTCAGCCAAAACAGTAAATTAGCCTTGAGCGTACCCACAGTCGTTTTTTCAAATAACCTCACTGCAACAACAAGACCTGCCGCATAAAGCACTAAAAATGCAACATAAATGATATAACTGAATACACCGCTAATATTAGCAAAGTTAGCAGAAATGGTGGTTACCCCTAAAAAAGCACCGCCAATCGTCGAAACAGATAAAAATCGAACCATCCATTGATTAAGTTCAACAACCTCATTATTTTCATCATCGAGTGCTTCACTTGGGGCTTCCACATCTTTAGACCTGTCTTTTAATGCGGATTCTTTGGCTTGTATAATCTGACACAGTGCTTGATACCTATCAGGAAAAGCGACTTTATCAATATCCATTTTCACTTGATACAGCTCATCCAATGAGCATTCACCATAATCTATCATTTTTCACTCTACAACTGGATTATAAAAAACTTATATTACAGCAAGTTAATCATAAATAAAGAGTATAAAATATCATTTTCAATCGCAATCAATCTCAAGCCTATGTGTTAAAAGCGCTCACCGACATCCTAACGCTCATGTCTCATGTAGTTCATGTATTAATGCGTTTGTTATCAGCTCGTTTAATATGCTTTTGGTTCATATTCTTTAGGCTTAGGAAGCAAAGGCGGTGTGGAATCAAAATAGGTCAAAAAGGATCGCCACAAAACTGTCGTTCTTTGATGAGTTAACTCTAATTGACAGTCTAGTCCCATAGAGGTCCTGATAGTGCCATCTCGCCAAGTATCGTAAACAGCCCCACAATGCTCATCGCGGTAGCTCATCCACGCGTCTTGCCCTTTTTTGATTGACGCCCTTGAAACACTATCATCCAAATACCGCTCTAAACTCTTAGCCAGGTACTTATCCATTACCTTCTCGGCTGCGATGAGATCTTTATGCATACACTGATTAATCGCGAGAGTCGTCCATGCTTTTTCACAATCCAATTCTTGTTCGGCAAACGCGAACAAAGGCATAAATAGTAACAGCTGCACTAATTTTGTCATGGGGACTCCGTATACATGATGCTTGCAACACCATAAAATGGGTAGTGAAGCGAGTCACATTCTCAAGTGCTCACACTTGTTATACGTAAACGACTTCTTTTTATTATTTTCATATAACTACTTGATATTATAAAAGGTAATACTACTGACTTTTATAGCATTGTATAAAAAATATCATATGGCTATGATGCCAACCCGTAACTTACCACCAAGAAAAACCTGTAATAAACGTAGCTAGAGGACGTTCTGATAACGTGCTAAATACTGAACATTATCCAAAAAAGCATAAAATTCATTATCGACGCCATAGTCTATCGTTAAACTTAAAGAGCTATATACGACCCGTATGATACTAAAAAAAAGCCAAATATTTGGAGTTTAATACCTCCGATTGCAACAGTTTTAAGTTTATCATTTACTTCTAAAACATTTTTATTAATTGCTCGATGTTTATTAGAGCATTCCTTTGTAATCTTGTTCAAAGCTGCTTCTTGATTTTTTCTTTCATTTTTAAGATCTTTACGGAGCAAAAATAGTTGCTCTTGTGTATATTTATAAAGCTCATCAATAGTTTCTGGTGGCTTAGTCGAATCAATTCTTGCTGAAAGCTCATTTGAATAGCTCATAGATAGGTCTTTTGTAACCGATACTTGCTTACGCTTAATCAAAGGAAAAGACTTCAGCCAATTACAGAATAAAACTACGAGATTTCCTTTTTTAAACACACCTAGATTTGAATTAATAGAGTAAAGAACCAAAATACCACCCAAGATATTTAAGCTAAATGATAAATATTTATTAATGACCTCATTACTCCAACACGTTAATGGTATTAAACAAGGTAGAGTTAAAGTTAAGTGATGAATATAAATGATTAGAAGTGATGCTAATAAAGGCCAAGCTCTAAAAATCCATTTAATAATCGAATACAACAATATATGAATACTCCAATTATGATAGAACTACTGTTCCAATAGCAGTAGGATAACCTTAAATGCTGCTTACTTTATTCACTAGAGTACACTCCCAAGTAATTATTGTAAAATCGTTAATTGCTAAAGTAAGTATTTGATAGGCATGAAGCAGTACAAGAGAAAACAGGTAGTTTTATGATGGCTTTTGCATAATAAAAAACCAACCAGTGATAACGCAAACTATCACTGGTACTAGTATATGGATACCGAATTCTGCTGCTGTGATTAATCAGTGTTAGCATTAAAATCAAGCACACTAAACTCGAAGAAACATACTGCTTTTTATTTGCCTGTGATTTTATTCTTTGCTGTTTAATCCCGTGTAGATGCGGCTATGACCGTTGATGGCAAGGATGCCATCGTCGAGCCTACATGGATGATGGGATGGACACCTCTTGCAAAGTAGGCGTCATTAGCGCCATATTGAATTTGTGCGTTCAATAACCAACAAAAGGTGTCCAATATGAAAGTTACACTAATCGGCATTGATTTGGCAAAAAATGTTTTTCAAGTTTGTGGCATTAACCAAGCTGGAAAGTCTATTTTTAACCGAGCATTAAGACGTTCACAGCTCATGGCTTTTTTGCTTAAATATCCAGATAGCATTATTGCCATGGAAGCCTGTAGTGGCTCAAATTATTGGGGGCGAGAATTATTATCCAAAGGTTTTGAAGTTCGATTAATACCACCACAACATGTAAAGCCCTTTGTTAAAGGAAATAAAAATGACCGAAATGATGCCTTTGCGATTTGTGAAGCAGCATTAAGACCTAGCCTTACTTTTGTGCAACCTAGAACCCTTGAACAAACCGATATGATCTTGGCTCATCGGATCCGCGAAAGAAATGTAGAGCAACGCACAGCTTTAATTAATCAAATTAGAGGGTTATTAAATGAATATGGCATTGTTATTGCCCAAGGAAAAACACGACTGAAAGTCGTCATACCTGAGCTTTTAGAAGATCCTAACAGCGGTTTAACAGCATTAGCGAGACAATACTTTCAAGCGCTTCTCGAAGAGTGGCAACAGCTTGATACGACAATTAAAAACTTAGAGAGTAACATTAAAACCCAGGCTACATCAAACGAGCAAGTCAGTCGGTTAATGAGCATAAAAGGGGTCGCTGAGATAACAGCAACAGCCGCTGTTTCCTTTGCTGGTAACGGTGCGCAGTATCACAATGGTCGTCATTTCGCTGCCAATTTAGGGCTTGTGCCACGAGAGCATTCAAGTGGCGGTAAACAAAAATTAGGTCGCATTACAAAGCGCGGCAATCGTTACCTAAGGCGGCTACCTTAAAGATCCCCTCATATTTTTATTCTAAATAATCCCGAAGACATTGCGATAAATAAGATGGTTCTTCATATA
>NZ_CANLZC010000104.1 GCF_947495455.1 uncultured Shewanella sp.
TATGTGCTGTATAACTTGGCTCACTTCACAATCAGTATTCATTGTTTATGAGCCAGAAAAGTGGGGATCCCTCAGTCCCCGTGATACTTGAAGACTGAATAGCGGCCTTTAACTTTTTATTTATCCTTGTAATTATCATTGTAGCTGTGGCAGGGGGCTTTGGTGCAGCTTATGCCCCTCGCATGCCAGTTGAGAATAAACCCACCAATAAAGCCATTAACAAAGTCTAATGAACCTAGTTTAGTTGTTGCGCCGCCGTAAGCAGCGTTACCAAAGGGGAGTGAGTTTAATTCTCCTGTAGAAGTAAAACCTTTGGCTGCTAAATTATTACAAGTAATCGCCCCTAAACTGTGACAAACGCCTAGTCTTTTGTAACCTTGGCGAATAATGTTATAACCCACTGCATCTATGAGTCCTTGATAGCCTAGAAGCGTATCATTTACATCCCAAATAATCCCTATCATGCCATTTTCTCGAGTGGTAAATCCAAATACATCGCAAGAATCTTGCTTGCATTGAGCGCGAGTGCCCCCCACTTCAAAGCCAATAAATGAGTTTACTGTTAAAAGGATATTAAATTTAGCTAAAGACAATCCCGCTTTATGGGCGAGTTTTTCAATGCCTTTAGCGGCATATTTTGTGGCAAAGTCATTTTTTAAGTTGCCCATAATTTCATCGGGTTTGTCTATACCATAATACAAGGTTCTTACCACACGGCCCACATCAGGGTTAATACTGTCTATGGCCTGCAGCGCAATGGCCTCAGTGCTAAATGCTGGTGTACCACTGGCCTCAGCCATCACATAAGTAATAATCCCAGCCTTGAAGGCGGCTCTTAAACTGCCTGAGGCATAATAGGCGCGATCAAAGGCGAAATGTGCCGATGCGAACGTGCCAAAGACGGGAATGTAGGTCAGCGCTGTTTGAGTAAAATTTGCTAAGGTTGGATTTTTTTGAAAGACATGCTTATGTAGGAATTCCCGTCCGCCTATTTTTCCTAAAAATTTATAAATTTTTTCAAAGAAGTTATATCCACTGGGATCGGTATAGCGTAATGGATTATTGAGAACATAACTGAATCGGTTGTAATTTTGCAGATTTTGAGGGGATTGAATACTAGGGTCGGCCTGTAAAAATCGACTTAAAATAGGATCATAGATTCGGCCGCCCATTTGAATAATATTCAGTGTGGGTAAGGTTTCATGATTTGTGTATGCTTGAGGGATGGGGGTGGTAGCGTGAATAAGGCTGTTATGTTCAATTTCCATTGTATGACCAAATGCGCTATAAAAATATTGTTTAGTCACTTGGCCTGATTGATCTGTGATGCTTAAAGGGGAACCTTGATGATCCCCGTGTCGATACTGTACTGCTTCTTGGGTTGTTTGATTGGGCAATTCATCTCGTTCAATAACAATGTTATTAATGAAATAGCGGTGGCGTGTCCGTTCAAGCTTGTTATCAACAAAGCTTTGCTCTTTTTGATAGAGTTGACCAATATAATGAGTATTAAAAGTATGCCATTTTTCATCGTGTAAACGTTTATCAACGCGACTCATGAGATAATGGTTTGGTGTATAGCGGTATTCACTGTGTTTATCACCTTGTTGGATCCTTTTGATTTTATTAAAACTGTAATATTGGAATGCTCGCGAGCCATCTGAAAGCATGTTACCGTTATTATCATAAGTAATGTGTGAATAGGCCTGCCCATTGACCATTGCACTCATGAGATAATTCGCACTGATGTTTGGCTGATAGTTATAGCTGGCCAGTGTTACTGGTGCATTACCATTGAGTGTTCCTTTGCGTGTTTTGATGTTTCCAAAACCATCATATTGATATTGTTCAGAATAATCATGAGGTGATAAGTTGCCTCTTCCAATACTGAGTTGACGGTTTGTTAATCGATTTAAGTTGTCATATTCAAAAGATTCATTAAAGGCAAGATTAAGGAGTCCTTGCTGATAGTAGCTATGTGAGCGGCTACCTAAATTGCCCTTTTGATCATATTCACCATAGCTAAGCTGATGAATATTTTGGTTACCATGTTTGACATTGACAGTATGAAGACGGCCGGTTTTAGGGTTAAAACCTTTAATTTCTTGCGTGCCGTTACCAAAGTGTTGCTCTGTGATATTACCATAGGGATCGGTGGCGATAATTTTACGTAAGGCTCGACCTTGATTATCTTTTTGAAGATATAAATAATGGTGGGCATTGTAGTAAAAATTAACATAGAAGAGCCCATGATTATTAGGATAGTATTGACGACTCAATTGCCCTTTACTATTGTATTGATAACTAATGTCATAGTTTGTTTCATCTAGCACATAGCTTATTTTTTGAGTGCGGCCAAAGCCATCATAGTGATATTGTTCACTGTATTGTACCGGTTTGGTACTTGTACAATGAATTGGTGTCGCGTCTGCTTTGCGCCATTGTTTTAGGCTAGTGAGCTTTCCAGCACTTTTGTTGTGCCCGTTGCTGCTATAGAGCCAGCAAGAGACATTATCAGTATTTTCCTGCCGTATTTTTCTGCCTATTTCATCATAGCCTAGCAGGCTGACTTGATTGTTTCCGTCGGTTTGCTCTATGACTTCTTTGAAACCATTGTAGTGATAAGTCCAAGTGCCTTTATCGGGATCTTGAGTATTGAGCAGTTGTCCATAATCATTGAAATGAGACAATATGGATTGTGTCTGATTGCTATTAGTATGATTTTTTGCCGTGAGTGTCACTTTATTTTGTTGATTGAAGGCATTGTAATAATAACGAATATATTGACCTGCCACATTTTCAATTGACAGGAGCAAGCCATCGGCGCTGTAGGTGTAATGGGAGGTTTGTTCTTTTTCATCAATACGAGTGGTCGTTAAGCCATTGATTTCGGTCCGTCGACTGGCAGCACTTAATTCAGTGGGAATGGTTTTTTTATAGACTCTACCTAAGTTGTCATAAAATGTTTGCTGGTAATGGGTCGATGCGCTAGTTAATTGCGGCGTTGAAATATGTGTACGTAACCCTTGAGCGTTATATTCCATGGACGTTACAATCCAGCTGCCATTGAAACTTTTGACTTTTTGTTCTCTTTCACGTCCAAAAGGATCTAAATAACGGATTTTGGCTGGTTGGTTACTGCTGGTTTGCGTTTCTGTTATGTAGCTTTTATCACAACTGGCACAATAACTTCGACTAATTTTAGTATAATTCCCATCGGCTAAACGTTGCTCAATACTGCGACCGAGTATATCGAAAAATTCGGTCGTCGCCAGCTTATTGGGTCCGGTACTGGTTTGGCTGACTATGCGACCGAGTGTGGCGACATGTCCTGAAGTACCGTTATAAAGGAAATGTTCCTTTTCACCCAATGAATTCATTTTACTGGCAATATACTGACCTCTAGAATCATAAAACCAGTAATTGCCTCGTTTTTGGTAGTGAGTATTATCGACCTTAGCATAATCTTGCTGAGCCACTTTATTGCCAAATTTATCGTAAAAATAGGCAGAAGTTAATCCATTGACTCTGGATTCTCTCAGCAAGCCATTGGGATAATAACTGAAGTTTGTTTGTCTCGTTTGACTACTGATTTGTTCATCATGGGTATTCTGATAACGTATCTTTTTAACTTTGGTGGTATCAATGAGTGCGAATTGTTTTGCATCTAAAGCTTGACCGGAAAGTGAGACGACTTGATGATGGCTATGAGTTAAGGTTAATGCTTGAGGGGTGAGTACATTATGTGCGGCATTGGAATAACGGTGAGTTGTGAGGCTTTCATGAATAAGTTGACCTGTGCTGCTTTTTTTCTGTATTTGATTACTGAGGAGGTTATTCCAATTATCAAAACTATTCAGGATAATGGTTTCAGCCACTTTTTTGTGATGTTTAGGCGTTGTGCCGTTAGACGATAAATCAATGTGATAATGTGTTTCTTGTGTTTGATGGGGATTAACTTGTATGCCTCCCTGAGCACTGGTACTGCGTTTGTAGGTATGCTGCGTGTGTTTTAAGGTTAAATCTTGATAGCGTTGTTGTTGGTTTTTAATTTGGCCTGTCAGTGGGTGAAGTTGGTGATATTGCGTTATGGTGGTGGTTTTTTGTTCGGGTTGGGTGCTTTTTACGGTTTCGAAACCTAAAAAGCCACGGCCTTTTTTATGGGTAAGTGGGCCACCATAAGTATATTGAGTAAGTGTGGCATGGTTTTTACTGGTTTGTTGAGCAATCTCTGAGACCAAATACATGCCCGCAATGGGGGTTAAAAAGTCTCGGCCATCTTCTTGGCCTATGGGCTCATCGTCATAATCATAGTTGGCTTTAACATCGGGTTTTTGGCTTGATTCGATATTGAGTAAAGGGAGTCCACTGCTTAAGGTAGCGTAAGCAATATCCGTTTTTATGCCAGTGCTATTCGTAATGCGCGTCATAACATGTTCATTAATATTGGCGCGCGTGGCTTTATGTAATTTCCATGAATTGGTATTACCTGAAGAATAAAGTAAATCGACTTTAGCATCGCCATCGACATCGGCAAATCGTATGGCTGTTTTTTCTGGATCGCTATCTGTTCCTGTTGCCAGCCTCCCTCTTCTTACGAAATGAATATATTCAGATTTTGGACTGGGTGAAGATAAATAGATGTCATAATTTGTATTTGATGTGGCCGCTAATACATCGGTTTTTCTATCATTATTAAGATCAATAAATTGATGTCTACGGTAAATACTGCTATTGGTTGCATTAATCCCTGCTAAGGCTTTACGGAAAGTGAAACTGCCATCGCCTTTTGATAAGCGATAATACCAAATACTGCCTAAACGATAGGTCACATCATTTAATCCATCACCATTGAAGTCGGCAATGTTGAGATCATTGAGATCTTTTTCTAAATGGGTATCATTGGTTGCCGTATAAGTGACTTGGTTATTTTCCACAGAAGCAATAAAGGCATAGGTTCTATATTCAATACTCACAGGGGCACTTTGTTGGTTTTGCGTGACCCTAGGGCAGTACCCTTCAATAGGACAGTAGTCATCATTAATCGTTACTTTTTTGACCTTCATAATAATGTCGTTAAGTCCATCGGCATTAATATCGGCTAAATTTGTATTATCGATCTGATTTTGTTGGTGATATGTCTGAAATAGTACGCCGCCTGTATTTTTTGAAGGGAAATTGACGACAATACTTTTAGCCGATGAAAAATGCCCCCCTAAATTTTGGTAATAATAAAGCTGAGTGTTCGACTTGAATACAATATCTTGCAGGCCATCACCGTTAACATCGGCAATGAGTGTATTGGCATATTCAGCTGAGGATATAGCTAATGAGCGGTAAGTGAAATCATAATTAACTCGAGTCGTGAAGCAAATATGTTCTGTGCCGGGCTCAGTTTCACAGATCCTCTGCTCCCCAGTGCTAGGATCGGAGCTGATGGCATGCCAATGGCCATTTTCAAAGGGAATTAACAGTTCTTGTTTTCCGTCACCATCTATATCTATGACTTTGACGTATTCTTTTTTACCTAAACTGGCATTGCTTATCGCTTGGGTTCTACTCCCGACAGTGCTGATATTTAAGGTGCGTTGAAGAGGGTATTGGCTTAAATATTGTGTTGAGAAATGACTGGGAGCAAGATTAGATTGAACTTTATTCACCTCCCAGTTGCTGGTGTAGTAATGCCATTGATTATTTTTAGGAAATAACATATCGGCGTAACCATCACCATTAAAATCGAGTATTTGCGTATTAAATCGGCTATCGTCATGAATGTTGATATTGCTGCTACTTGTTTCAAAGGGTTTAAAATCAGTGGCTCGATAATTAATGTGGCACCAAGCTTCAGGACCATTTTCAGCCCCTGGCTCACAATCAGATACTGTTGAACAAGTGACTGCCCCACTGCTGGCAATGCTACATTTCTGATAAAGCGGGTTTATTGATTGATGCGCAGCATATTCAAAATCAAAGCTTGTTTTAGGTGAGCATATTTGTAAGCTTTGATCGAAACATTCTTGAATACCTGTGACATAACGTCGTTCCTCTGGCAGTTCGCCTATTGACCAAGTGAATGTGTAGGTACGATAAGTGTCATTGTCTTGTTTGACTTGAATACTGCTGAGCCTTTTATCATGGGTTAAGCGGCTGCCATTGGAAAAGCTGATATGACTTTTATTTAGGTCTGCATAATGGAATTGAATACTGTTATAGCTGGGTTTACCTAAGAGATGGTTTCCTCCATACAGGATTTGGGATAAGTAGTGGCTGCCTTTTGCGATATTTTTATCGTAATCATAGCGAATATAGTTGCCATGTTTGTCAACAATCGCTTTTAAAGACCAAACTTGCGCGAGTGTACCTTCAGGGTATTCACTAGGCTCAATATAAGCATCAGATGCACTTGTCAATACAGGAGCTAAACCAAAATAATGGGTTTCATTGGTTTTTGTTGTGAGCGTGAAATATTGTGGGTTTCGTTTATTAGGGTGGGCTGTGATGGTATTAAAAGTGTCAATTTCTGTATGGTATTGATTACTTGAGTGCGTGTTGAGTATGAGTCGTTGTCCATTATAGCAATAGGCGTCATTTTCATCGAAGTTGACACCGGATATCTTTCCGTCAATGGCGATATTTTTAGCACATCGGCTTATGGCTGACAGTCCTGCTAAATGCCAGCCAACACCTAAAATATTTTCTCCCCCTTGGCTATTGTATACCAAATTTAAATCAGGGCTTAAACCAGCTGTTGCTGGAGGTAATGCCAGTGGCATAGTGTAATTAGCATCGCCTGCATCTGTGACTTGAAATTGACCTTGATTAAATTGGATGATGTTGCCCGTGTTGTCATAAGTTTGCGAAGCTGAGGTGTTGATCAATTGACCCGATTGAGAACCTAAGTAGGTGACAGAATCGCCGTTATTGAGTGCGATGAGATCGTCGATATTATCGCCGTTGAGATCTTTTGTTGTGAGTGTAATGGATTGGGAAAAATCGATATTATTACGAGATGGACTGTAAACATTAAGCTGAGCGGTTTGAGTTAGCTTTTGAATGATGAAGCTGTCTTGAGTGCTATTATCACTGCGAATGAGAAGATCTAAGTGACCGTCACCATCGAGTTCGAATAATTCAATGTTATATTTCGATGTTGGAGACAAAGACTGCCTGTTAAATTCGGTTTCGTTTAGAATAATCAATGTCCATTTATCGGTTGCTTGGGTGTAATCGAGTTTGAAAATACCATTCTTGGGAGTGATATTGAGTGGAATTGCTATATCAGCAGCAATTAAGACGAATTTAGGTGGGATCCTTAAAAAGAGATCGCCAGCTTGATTTTGGTAAATATCATAGTTTAAATCATCGGCCTTTGTTGCTGCGAAACTGAATGCGGCATAGGAAATGGAGATGAGAAATAGTAGACAATGAAATGTGACAGTCCTTATCGTGTCCATGAAAATCCCTTTCATCATTTTTTTGACTAGTACTAAAGTCTAGTTCATTTGCTATGGATTGATGACTTAATTAAGAAAGTGCTAACCTCTTTGCCGAATTAACAATAAAAATAACAAGGAAAAGAGTCTCATGAAGTCGTTACTTTCTCAAAGTTGGATTTTTAAAAGGGCGATGAATTTTTATCCTCCTTATTTATTTACTGGGATCCGTATTAAAAAGCTCAGCCGAGACTTTAGGCAGCTGACAGTGGCTATGCCATTGCGTTGGTATAATCAGAATTATGTGGGCACCCATTTTGGTGGTAATTTATTTTCGATGACCGATCCTTGGTTTATGTTGATGCTTATTCAAGTTCTCGGCCGAGATTTTAAAGTATGGGATCAGTCTGCGAATATTGAGTTTATTAAACCAGGAAGTGGAGTTGTGTCATGTGATTTTGTGATAACGGATACATTATTACAGGATATTTATCAGGAGACAGAAAAAGGGAATAAATACCTTCCACAGCTTATTGTACATATTAAAGATGAGGCTGGCGAAGTCGTGGCTAAGGTGACAAAAATACTGTATATCAGACGAAAACAAAGATAAAGAAAGCGCGATAAAAGAAGAGATATTTAATGTCTCCAACACAAGGAAGAAGATAATGATCAGAAAAATCAATAAAGGCAAGTTATGCTTGTTGCTCATATTAGTGAGCAGTAGTTGGAGCGTTAATGTATTCGCCGGAAAAACAAACAGCGTCACTAATTTATTTTATACCGAAAAAGGGCTCGCGGGAAAGGCGGTATTGACTCAAAAAAGTGAATTCGACTACAGTGGCCTTATTGAATTGGGATGGAATAACCGCCGCTTGAAAATTAATGAGTCTGTGATATTAGATCAAAATGGGATGCCAATGAGATTTCAAGCACAGGGACAATCCCCTTTTGGTTCTGCCATTGATGAGACTTTTACCCTAAAAAATCATCAAGCTAAATGGGAGAGTGCGAAAGATGTTGGCGGTACCACAGTCAATAAGCCTCGCTTTTATATTCCCGCGGACAGTACCATTGCGACCGATACCGCATTTGTGAGGGCGCTATTAGCCTCTCCTTCTAAAACCTTGGCATTATTACCCAGTGGCCATGCGTCATTAACCATACTCAATGAGCATGAGATTGAGCATGATGGTAATAAGGCGCAAGTGTATTTATATGCGATCAGTGGATTGAATTTTACGCCAAACTTTGCTTGGTATGACGATAAAGGTCGTTTATTTGCTAAAAATATAGGTGGGGCTATGCGGGTGATCCGGCAAGGTTTCAGCCTTGAAAACCTGAAAGTCTTGAGTGACATTCAACAACAAGAAGAGAAATCTTATCTAGAGAATGTGGCAAATAAATTGAGTTATTCATATTCTCAACTGCTTATTCAGGGCAGTAATGTGGTTGATGTTGAAAATGGCAAGCTGATTGAGCAAACCGATGTATTGCTAGAAAAGGGGAAAATTAAAAAAATTGCCAAACATATTCCTCAAGATGATTATATGCAAGTTATTAATGCAAAAGGGAAAACATTATTACCAGGTCTTTGGGATATGCATGGACATTTGTCAAAAGATGATGGATTACTTGATATCGCAGCGGGGGTGACGAATGTGCGTGATATGGGCAGTAATCATGACAGCATAATGGAAATTGAAGCCTTATTTAACAGTAATCAAATCATAGGGCCACAGGTGTACCGTGCAGGTTTTATGGATCAAAAAAGTGAATACTCTGCAGGTTTATCGGTGGAAACATTAGAAGAAGCCTTAAATACCGTCGACTGGTTTGCCGATAACGGTTATATTCAAATTAAGTTGTATAGCTCTATTGATCCCACTTGGGTGAAACCTTTAGCAGATCGTGCACATAGTAGAGGATTACGCGTGAGTGGTCATATTCCTGCGTTTATGACAGCCGAGCAAGCAGTCAAAGCGGGCTATGATGAAATTCAGCATATTAATATGATTTTTCTGAATTTTCTGGCAGGGACTCATGCCGATACTCGTCAGCAATTACGCTTCTCATTAATTGGTGAAAAAGCGGGATCTATGGACTTAAACAGTCCTGAAATGCAAGACTTAATAAAGCTACTGGCAGATAAGCGAGTGACTGTCGATCCAACAGTGTCGACATTTAGAAGTTTATTAATGGCAGAAGATAGGCAAACCAATCCTGAGTATTTAGCCATTATTGATCATCTTCCTCCAGTGGCCTCTAGGCAGCTTAAAGGGGCAGAAATGAATGTTAAGGGAGCGGAATTAGTCAAGTATAAGACAAGTGCTGATGCATTAGTTGAAATGGTGAAAGTGCTTTATGATAATCAAGTGCCTATTGTGCCCGGCACTGATAATTTAACTGGCTTTACTTTACACAGAGAGCTTGAGCTTTATGAGCAAGCGGGGATCCCTAACTTTGATATTTTAGCCATGGCCAGTATCAATTCGGCTAATTTAGTCGGGGTGGGTCACCTCTCCGGTTCCATCACAGAAGGTAAAAATGCCGATGTGATTTTAGTCGAAGGTGATCCGACGAAAAATATGAGTGACCTTCGAAAAATATCCCTGGTGGTTAAAGGTCATCATTTTTATAAAACCGCCGAGTTATATCGCACTTTAGGGGTAAAACCTTTCACTCAACCTGCCATAGTCACAGGACCTAAAGCGACGCATTTGCATTGATTAATCTTGCTTTATTTCTCTTTTGATGAGGACAGAATTGACTAAAAACAGTGAGTTATATCACTGTTTTTTATTCAATCTTAACTCGCCGTCGCTGACTAATCTGTGAGGATTTTCTTGATTTGTATTAAATCGTCGGTAGCGACACTTGGAAAACACTAACACTTTCAGGGGCTCTCTTACCAGATTCGATATAAAAGCCTTGATGATGCGTTCTCATCACTGACATAGAATAGTGAACACCCTCAGGAAGTACCCTATACTCATAAATATTATCTTGCCTGTTTTTATCATGATTTAAATGACCATGAACAATAGCCTGACTCAATCTTTTCACTTGGTATTTATTAGTTGCTACGCCGCGATCGGCGCTTTTTTATTTGGTTATGATACTGGAGTGGTTAATGGTGCCATGAAAGGCTTTCACATAATAACTTAATCAGTTTTAGCCTGAGTGTGGCGTCTATGATGTTTGGCTGTGCTATTGGTGCTTTTTATGCTGGACGATTAGCCGATATTTATGGTCGTCGCTTTATGATGAGAGTGATATCGGTTTTATTTATTTTAAGTTCTTTTGGTGTGGGATTTGTCGATTCTGCCAGCCTGTTTATTTTTTATCGCGTGATTGGAGGAGTTTGTGTCGGCGCTATTTCGATTTTAGTGCCTATGTATATTGCCGAGGTGTCAGCTGCACTTTACCGAGGTCGATTAGGTGCAATACAAAACATGATGGTGATATTGGGCTTATGCGCCGCTTTTTTGAGTAATTTCCTATTAACTGAACTGTCAGGAGGTTCGCTGGTTGTATTTTGGTTCGGGTTTGAAACATGGCGCTGGATGCTATGGGGAGAATTACTGCCCGCAATATTATTTTTCATTATGCTCTTTTTTGTACCCGAAAGCCCCAGATACTTAGTGATTGCTGGCAAAAATGCAAAGGCATCACAAGTCTTGACACGCTTGTTTGGTCAACTTGCTGGCGAAGCTAAATTAATGGAGATCGTATTTTCATTAACGGGACAGGATCAACCAAAGTTAACGGATTTAAAAAATAAGCGCACAGGTAAGGTGCAGCATGTACTTTGGATTGGAATCGGGCTTGCCGCTTTTCAACAGCTTATTGGGATTAATATTTTTTATTATTATGGTGTGATGATGTTTGAATCCCTAGGGTTTAATGAATCTGATGCAATATTTATCAATGTACTAGGTGCAATATTCAGTTTTGTTGCCAGTATCATTGCTATGCTCTTTATTGATAAATGGGGACGCAAGAAACTGTTATTGATAGGCTCTATTGGTATATTCAGCTGCTTATTGTGTCTTTCTTTTACGCTTTTTCAGATAGATAAGGGGGCTGTATTACCATTTTTAGGATCCCTTGCTTATACGCATTTAGCGGTGCTCTTAGTCTATCTGTATTTGATTTTTTTTAATATTTCTTGGGGGCCTGTGATGTGGGTCATGTTAGGGGAGATATTTCCAAATCAAATTAGAGGATCGGGATTGGCTGTGGCAGTGCTTAGTGCACTGGCTCACTAATTTTGTGGTGACGATGAGCTTTCCACTTTTATTCTTCGCTCTTGGTGGCTCAGGGTTATACTTGCTTTGCAGTGTGATGGTTTTAATGGCTATTTATTTTGTGTATTGTCTTTATGAGACTAAAGGGCAAGAATTAGAAGATATGCCCTATTAGTTCTTAATGTAGTCTTTTATTTTTTATCAGCTATAAATTATTGGATCAAGGGCAGGTTTTATTGTCAGTATTCATCGACAACTGAAAATTTCCTTCTTGAGTGGCTTGTTCTGGCTGATTATTTTTATCAAAATATTGAGAGGTAAAGGTGCCGCCCATTGCATGGGTAAAAGTTAATAATACCCGTAACTTTAATCCGTTATATTGTTGAGGGGTCTCTAGCGTAAACCATATTGTTGCTTCCATGGGCGCTGTTTTTCGATAAGTGTAGTGACCACTGACATTATCTTTGAACGCTTTGTCAGCGTTAGCGTTTTTAAACGGCAGCGAGCAAAATGCTGTTGGGCTGCTAAACAGGTTATAGAGTGGACTATCTAGTGTCGGGTAGCCATAAAGTGTTTGGCCGTGACTCATGGTGACCTTGCCCGTTAAAATAGTGCCTGCTAATGTGCTAGGCGTATCTTTTTGAAACCTTTCTTCATGTTGTAATCCATAGCCAATGACTAAAACAAGCAAGAGAATACTGATCACTGAGATGGCAATACGTAACATAATTTTCCTCTTTGAATCATGATAATAAGCCTCATAGGTATAAAATAGGTATAAAGAATGAGGACATGATTATTTTTTAGGCTTAATGGCATGTTTAAAAATCAAAAGTGCTAATAAAATAATGATTGATGAAAGCACTAGCACATAAGCTGGGGCGATTGAAGTTCCACTCCATTTGATACTCGAGAGTAAAATCAGCGGTGCAAGTCCACCTATGATCCCAAAGCCTAAATTATAAGATAAACCTATTCCAGAATAGCGAACCTGATGGGGAAAGAACTCTGCAAATATAGCCGGAATATTCCCCCAACATAAGCCAACAAGCAGTGCACTGACGAATAATACAAAGGGGTAGTAAATAAAATGATGAATATAAGTATAAAAAATAGGAAAAGCGAATATACCTGTGCCAATAACCAGTAATATTAACAATGAGACTCTATTATTCACTCTATCTGATATCCAGCCAAAAAGAATGCAGCTTAAAGCCGATATGAAAACAAATAGCGCGATTATCCACATAAGATGGTGGGGGTTATAGTTAAGAATTTTGGTCAAATAGACGGGAAGAAAAGTAAATAAACTGATGATAACGATTGCGCCAAAACCCGTTAACAAAGCCCCTAATATTGAAACTTGCCAGTGGTTTTTAATGACTTCGATTAAAGGAAAAGGCTGCTTAGGATTTAAATAGGGTTGAAACTCCGGAATCTCAATCAATTTTTTTCTTAAATAAAAGGCAATAATACCAAATACGCCTCCAATGAAAAAAGGGATCCGCCATGCCCAATTCACAATACTTTCCTGAGTATAAAAATACTTTAATCCGGCTAAAACAAGATAACCCATAGTGATCCCACTGATCAGAAAACAAAAAACAATGCCGATAGTAAAGGCCTTTCGATAAGGAAAAAACTCACTAATATAGGTGATGGCGCCTGGAATTTCACCGCCAATGGAGAACCCTTGCAACATTTTGCATAATATGAGTAACAGTGGAGCATAAATACCGATACTATTATAGTTAGGGATTAATCCAATACAAAAAGTGCCTATGGCCATCATGAGAACAGACACAGTAAAAGCATGTTTTCGCCCATAAATATCACCAAAATGCCCAAAAATAATCCCTCCTAAAGGTCTAGCGAAATAACTCACGGAAAAAGTCGCAAAAGCCGCTAACAATCCATTGATATTCGCATTCATTGGAAAAAAGGTGGTTGCAATGTAACCAGCCAGTAGGGCCGATATAATAAAATCATAAAATTCAAGTAATCCGCCTAAGCTACAAAGTAACAAAATCTTACGTTGATGGGATTTGGCTTGAGTCAACATAGTCAGTGTTCGGTATTCAATTACAAGTAGAGTAAAAGGTAGACTAATTTTGCTATAACTGCCTTAAATTTACGCTATCGCCAACCCAATATGAAACTTGAGAAAAAAGGAGCACTATCCTATTTTAAAATCGATAATATATACCCGTGATACTTGAAGATGCATGTTTTCAGAGCCTGTAAAAGTGCCTAATTCAAGGCGTATTATTGCCGAAATGCTTACTGCCTTTTAAGATGATACAACGCAGAAGTAGGTACTTTTACAGATTCCCAAAGGGCTGGTTTAAAAGCCTTTTATGCTGCGTTAATGAACATCAGCTTAGAATGACTAGGCACGCTGTTCAAAGCCTTGCCTAAAAGGCTTTTAATTCCAGCTGAATCCTGCATCTTCAAGTGTCACGGGTATAGTAGGGTGAAAAACTCAGTGATAGAGAAGTAAGCGTTTAAGTTGAACATTTATATCTGGCTCATTACTCAGAGGGGGAGAGTAAATCGATTTCAATGTGTTAACCTTGAATAGAATAAAAAATATTATATCAAATAAAATCAATGTATTATACATGGTTTCTCTCATGCCAAAGTCTATGTGAAAAATTAACAATGAACGAAATTGAGATGGTTACTGGTGGCAGTACAGCCAGTGACGTTGGGACTTTTTTTTGCTTGGTTACAATTTATCTTAAGAAAAGAAGACGATACTTTAGTTGATGTATTAGGTAATATGGCTACGGGCTATACCCTTGGATACGGAGTAGGCGCTATTCTTGGCTCAGATGAATAATCTGCCAGAATAAAGGCCATTAAAGCGTTAAATGTATTTTTGATTGAGTAAGTGTTTATCTTTTTGATATATCCATCACCTTTTTGATATATCCAGTTGCTTTAATTTAATATTATTAGTGCCTAACTATACAGTATCAAGTAATTAAGGTGAGATATGCCAGTAGGGTTACAAAGTGAAATGAGCAACAGCTCGGTGTCGATGACGAAGCTAGAGGTTGTAAAACAGTATCTAGATCAAATAGGCACAAACATTGGTAAATTGACTGTAAGTACCATAAGTAGCTTTAAAGGTGCATTTTATCAGGCAAAAGCGGCTATCACTGAGTTTTTTGCTCATAAAAATGAACCCGATTATCTGAATAATTCTTCTTTTCAAAAGGTTAATTTGAGTCATTATCAAGTCACGCCTGCTCAGTCACAAAATGTGTCTGGGAAAGAAGCTCAAGTTCAGTTAGGGAAACTCTATTCACGTCAAGAAGCGCTACAACAACAAGTTGATCAGCTGAATGTGAAAAAAAGGGTATTAGATTCGCAAGAGACGCAATTGCCTAAAGTACAAACTGAACAAACAAGGCTTGAGCTCAATCAATTAAAGCAACAGTTATTGACGTTAAAAAATGATCAACATCGGGTGCAACAGCTAAAATCGAATTTGATGCATGTCTTACATTGGACCCAGAATGATAATAATGAGCAGCTAAAAGGGTACAACAACCAACTAGGTAAGTTAAATCAGTTAATGACATCAACAGAGCAAAAAATTGCGTCATTAACATTTGAGCCTAATAGTGTCGTTATTAAAGCAAGGGCAGAAAATGCAACCAAGTTGGCACGGGTAAATGAGCAATTGACCGTAACGACTCAATTAATTAGCAAGATAGAAAGGCAGCAAGAACAGGCAAGAATGGCACAAGCGGAATTAGTCAAAGCGACTCAGCATCACAAAAAATGTCAAAACAATATGGCAGAGACGTTGAATATTGGTGATAGTGGCCCATGGGGGATGCGAGGGGATGAGAAGTTGTACCCTGATTTAAAGGCAAAATTGGCAGGTAAGACAATGCCTGACACAAAAGAGAAGTATTTAGCGGCATTAGATAAAGAATTTAAAGCCTTAACCGGTAGTAGTGCTTTTTCTAATGGACATTCTGTCTCGGTTCAACAATATAATAATGGAATTAGTGGCGGAACGAGTGCTGTTTCGTTATCTTTCTGGGCGGGGACTTTTAATGATATGGCCAATAAATATTATCCATAACCTTCATTCTAATTCATAATTAACCTGAACTCGGGATAATGAGTGTCTGGTTTGAATGTAATCTCATTAAAAATCAATTTGTTGAGTTGGTTATTTGTTTCTGTTTATGTCACTTTTTGCTAAATGTCGATATTTTTGTCGATATCAAGGCGGGGTTTCGTGCCTAATAGCCTGCTATTAGTAGAAAGCACAACACAGATAGGGGCCAAAATAGCGATATTTAAAGGCGCTGCTTAACCCGAGTTCAGGTTAATTAGTCAATATATTTGCTCAAACTGATGTACTTATTATTCGTTGATTTCACGGTGATGATTAGATTACGTTTGAGCGTTTCTTTTAATATTAATACTTCCCTGTAGCCGCTCTATTGTTTAGTGTTTATTGGTTTCAATCGTGTTTATTTTTATTAAGCAGGGGCCGTAAATGATAAAAAGTGTGATGAAGATCGATTTTTATCATTAACGGCTCAAGTAGGCTCATAAAGGTGATCAGCTTTATATTTATCATTAAAAGCTAGGGAGTGAAGTATGATTGTTACAGAGACTGAAAGGTTATACTTACGTCGCTTGACCCTTGATGATGCCAACACTCTGTTTTTACTCAATAGTGTACCGGAAATATTAAAGCATTTACCCGGCTCCCCGATGAAGTCAATAGAAGATGCTCGCCAAGTCATTAATAAGCTTATTTTACCTTTCTATGATAAGTTTGATTATGGTCGTTGGGCCGTGGTGAATAAGCAAGATGAGCGCGTTATCGGTTATTGTGGGCCCAAATACCTCGATAAATATCATGAAGTTGGACTGACTTTTCGTTTTTTACCGCAGTATTGGGGCCAAGGTTTTGCAACAGAAGCGGCAATGGCAGCCATGGAAGTGTGTCAACAATATCATCTTGCAGGAATGATAGGTGTCGTATTGCTGGGGAATAAAGCCTGTGAAAGGATACTTCATAAGTTGGAAATGCATGAGAAAGAGCATGATCATTATTTAGGCTACCGAGTTAAAATTTTTCATCGTTTGTTTGTGCATTCCAGCAAAGCGCTCATGATGGGTACTTGAAAAAGTATCACATGTATAGTCAATGATTTTGTAAGAGCTTGAGCAAAACAAGTAGCCAGTATTAATAGGCCTGACCTAAATAATCCAAATAAAGACCTTAAGGGGCTCACCAAGGCCCATTAAGCCACTCGGTGAGTGGCTAGGTCAAAGTCAATGTTATCACTATGCGAATATACCAGTATTCATTGTTATTGATTAGGGCCTGTTGAACTTTGGTGATGGTTTCTGCAGCAGTTTGTGGGTTCTTTATACAAGGCAGAGTTTGTGTGGTGTAGTGATTCTACATAAACAAGCGATAACGCCGTAGAAAGGAGCCACAAACGCTGTCCGTAGGATTCACTAAACGTGTTTTACTCTTTGTTAGGAGCCTCTTTGTTAAAGAAAGGGGGGCTTAGATCACTAGGCGTCATCCCTCCCGTTGCGATTAAAACACGTTTATCTCGGACATAATTTAAGCACCAAAGAACAACAGGCCCTAGTATTTATAGTGGATTTCTTTTGTATATTGAAAATGATGTAAAAGCCTTATTTGTGGATAAAGACTCTTTGGCTTTATCCCATGTTAGGGCTTGTTCTCGGTTAAAATGCGCATTTTGTGAGTGCCTTAAAAAAACGATTTGACCTTCTGCTAAGAAAATCTGTTCCAAATTGGCTTTATATGCACCACATGGGACAAATTCCATATCAAATGCAGTAATGATGTCATCTTTAAATAGACCCGTTTTTGTGGCATTCCCCAGTTTATCGAGAATACCACCAACGATAGGGTTAGAAACTTGTGTGTATTTAGAGGCTTCGGTAGAAAGTATATCAATGACCTCTTGGACGCCTTGGCCATTTTCTTGATCAAATTCTCTCACTTCTAGGATAAATCGCAAGTCAGCGCCAGAATAAATGCCAGAATAGACCAGTTTATTTTTTTGATTCAGAGGTTGCTGTTTTTTACGGCTAAATGAGGTATAGATAAGCCTATTATTGATCTGGTTTTGTTTGTTTTTTAAATCTTCAGTGATAAAGGTGGCTTTATCGGTCGCCCTTGTTAACTCTTCAACGGTTAAAAAAATACCGATTTCGTTGGTATCTTTTTTATCTTCGCCAACAAACCAAAAAGCACCTTCTGAAAAGTTTTCTTTTACTCCATCAAAAGAGTCGTGAAAGACTTGCGTATCAAGTCGAATATCAAAGCTATCGCCTTTATTAATACAGGCATTCTGCGTAGGTTTGTATTTTGATCCTGCCTCAAATGTTGCTTTATTGAAATCTCTGTAATGAAAGTCTGTGGTGCCAACATGAGTATCATCAACTTGACTGCTACTGCAAGCCATTAAAAGGCCCAGTAGCGATATTGGTAGTGATATTGGCAGTGATTTGGGCAGTGATAAGGAGAGCGACATGGGAAGTGATTTTTTCATTTTTGACCGTCCTTGATGTATCGTGCATATGCCGGATCACTATAACGCCTTCTAATTAATGCGACTAGTACTCTTCCCAAGCAAGCATGAGTTAATCAATTGTATTCATTATCAATACAGGACTAATTCACGCTATTGCCGCTATCGATGATTTCAAGCAAGTCCCTTGCGGCGCTTGTAGGCGTTAAATCAAGTGAGGTTCTTTATTGGTTTCAATGACCCTTTTGACGCTTGCTCCGCCTATATCCTCACAGGTTTTACCGCTATCAAAGTTCAGCTTGACTGCTTTACCTCGAACGACTGGGCGAACAAAACGCCAAGGCCAAAAACCAAAACGTTGAGAGCCGATATAATTGATGACAGCATTTGCCCCTAAAGCATTCGCCTCATCAGCGAAGGCAGGTAATATATCCGTGACACTACCATAAGTGCCTTTACCTATTTTTATTTTTTGAATTTTTTCATACTTTATATTTGCAGGTGTTCCCGTTACCAGACAGATATCGAGGGCTTCCCCCGCATTTGCACAAGCTGCACTCAGCATGAATACTGCGCCTATTCCTAGGTATTTCATTATTATTATTCCTTGATACTTTACACTCAATATAAGATTGCGCATGACCTTTGTGTACTGCGCAAACAAATGACAGCTAATGACATTTATTGAAATCAAGTCGTCAAGCGTTTAAAAATCAACTATATCATAAATCCTGTCACAATTGAGACACTTACCGCTGATATCTAGCCATGGCTTGTGCTTTTAAGTGGCTCTTCAGAGAAATAGATGTTTAGATGCAACGGAGGACAGTTGACGTCACGCTTCAGTACCAAAGTACAAGGTTAAATATTGGCCACTATTTTGGTTGTACTTATTATCTGAACTATATGAATTTAGGCTTTACTTGATTGTTGTTCGATATATCGGTATCAAATAGAACAGCCTATTTCATACCCATTTAACAGCGTAAAACTAGCAAATATTTTCATTAATATAATAATTAATTGTTTTGCTGTTAAATACTTGTGTGTAGTTAACTATCTTCTTGATGATATACGCTTGCAGCCATGACAGCTTCTAAGCTATAACGCCGATAGAATTTTACAAAGCCAATATAAAAAATATATGATAGAGCACCAAATATAGTAATGTGGAACCAATTTATCGTTGTATCTTCAATAAAGCTAAATGAATATATTGAACCCCAGAATAATAAAACAAATACAAATGCTACGTTTCTAGTTAGACCATAAAGAGCCACGTAATTTTGAAGTTTAGTGGAATGTCTTTCGGAATTTTCAAAGGTAAAGTGGTATAAAAGTCGTAGATAATCACCTTGAATTCCTTTTTCAATTTTCATTTCTGATGTATCTACTTTAATTCTTTTATTAAGCAATATCTTACATTTATAAAAAGTGGCTGACCGAAGAGGGTTCGGTAGGGTTTTAGCTTGATTAAACATCTTTATTTTTAGAAAATCTTTGAGAAGTAACTTACAAATAGAAATTGGAAGTATTAGTCCCCATAAAACTATACGTCCAAAATTCCCCTTTGACGTGGTTTAATTGATACGACTAACCCAGTTAAGACATAATTGATTTAACTGGAGATTGAAATGAAAACACGTA
>NZ_CANLZC010000105.1 GCF_947495455.1 uncultured Shewanella sp.
TATAACTTGGCTCACTTCACAATCAGTATTCATTGTTTATGAGCCAGAAAAGTGGGGATCCCTCAGTCACGGGTATACTACTACCAATGCCGTACAGGACCGGTATCAATATGCACAAACCCTGATTTAGGGTAATAACCTACTCCACCCAGTTTCAATGACATGGCCGCTTCTCTCACATCTGCCAGCTTTACGCCCGGTAAAGCAAGATCGAGCGCCATACCTTTCATATGATAACTGTGTTTTGCTACACCACTGCTTCTTCTTGCCAACAGAGCATTAGTTTTCGGTGAGCGATAACCAGAAATAATATGGATCTCTTCCTTCACATTAAGTGCATTTTGAAGGTTAAAAGCATAATCAAACAAACGTTTATCCATCGGAATAACCTCGTTTTGTCTGAAATCTCTTAATATTTGATTAAACTCAGTTAAAATATTAGTTTGATAAGCTCCATCAATCCAATAACTTCCTTGCTCACGCTCTCCGGTGTGACGATTATAAAAACTCAAGGTTCTTACGCCTTTTGTGGACCGACTAGCATTGGCTTTTTTGGGCAGAACCGAAAACGCGGCAGCTCCTCCAAGCCCTAATAATAACTGTCTTCGAGCTGAACATACAACAGACACTGAACCCCCACAGAACAATAAATAAACAACAGCAAAGAAACTACCCTTTAACTGCTCACAAAGCAAGCAATATGGTTTTTTTTAACATTCTATTTTATAAGTTATTGAATAAGGCTAGGGCCTAATGAGCAATAGAGAGTAACGGGGCTTTTTGGTGATTATAGATGTCAGATCGATATTGAACTTTCCCCTTTTTATCCAGCCAAGATGTCCAATAAACTAAATGAACAGGCAAAAATGACTTCAGGGAAAACCAGCGACTTTCTTCTCGTTGCATTTGCATCCGTTGCCATGTTTTTTTATCATTTACCAAATGCTCTGCCATCCAATCAGCCAAAAGTTTAACTTTTTCAACTCGAATGCATCCAGATGATAGTGCCCTATTGGCCTTTTGAAATAATTTAGGCGTTGCTGTGTCATGTAAATAAATATTGAAGTCATTAGGTAAATAAAATTTATAACGCCCTAAGGTATTTTTTTCTCCTGGCTTTTGCACTAAACGATAGGGGAAGGCACCTTTAGCAATATCACTCCATTGAGACGGCGTTCGAAGTAACCTTTGGCCGTCTCGATCATAAACTTCATAATTACCTTGATTAATATACAAACCATTACGCCTAATTTTGGGCAATAAATCACGATACATAATCCGCTTTGGTACTCGCCAGCTGGGATTAATAACAACATTAGTGATTTCGCTGCTGAATAAAGGCGTTTGGCGAGAAGGCATACCGACAATCACTCTAGAGTCCAACATGACTTTTCCATTATCAACGAGTAGCATGTCAAACCCTGGAATATTCACCACAATATATTGTGGCTCCCGAACAGCCAAAAAAGTATGTTTTTTAACATAGTTTTCAGCTAACATTTTCGCCCTATCGCGAGGCTTCACATTTAACCACCTCAAAGTCGCAGGACCAATAACACCGTCTACTTCTAAACCATGACGCTGTTGAAATGCCTGCACTGCACTCACCAATTGCGCCGTATATTGGGTTTCTATCATGTCTGAGTCAGGCAAATCACCTAATAACCATAATCGCCATCCAATATGATTAAGCACAGGATCTTTATCTCCTTGCTTAATCAGTCGAGTCGAAGAAAGTAATGGCCAAGCATAAGACTCTTCTAACCATATAAAATGTTTTATATGGTTTATTAAAAACAAAAAATCATCAAGATGAGGCTCAAGACCCACAGCCCGTTGATAAGGATCGGCTTTCTGCCTAAAATGAGGATCTTTTAAAGGGATCGATTTACTTTCCCAATAATGAGCCACTTCCGATTCGATGCTGTCTTTTAATGCTCCTTGAAAAACAGTATCGTTATTTTCAAGCAATAAATAATAGTCATCAAAAAGACGATTCGAATCAACAAGTGATAAAAGTAACATATGATCAACGATCACTTGATGGGCTAATTGTGCGCGATCTTTTGCAAACAGTGACATAGAGAGAAAGTTAATCAGCAGAAACGTTATTAAAGTACTTCGCTTAAACATCACACAACCACCATCAGCTACAACTAAAGGGCTACAACTTAAGTATGACAAAGATTAAACGACTGTCTGTGACAAAATGTAGAAGCGACTCTCTACTGCTGATATTTTCTTAAAAATGCTGCATCTAATAAAATCTATTTAAGCAATTGAATATATTTATCTATTTTAGCTAATAATAGCTCTTTCTTAAAAGGTTTGGCCGTATAATCATCCATGCCACAATCAAAACAATGCTGAATATCTTCATCTAATACACTGGCGGTTAAGGCAATAATTGCTACAGGACTCATCCCATTGTCTTTCTCATAAGCCCTGATCTCCTCTGTCGCACGAAAACCATCTTTAATCGGCATCATGCAATCCATTAAAATAACCGAATACTGCTCACCCGAACGCACTTTATCCACAGCTTCTTGCCCATTATTTGCGATATCATAATCATAACCTCCTTTTTTTAAGAGCATGGTTGCCACTTTTTGATTAACAAGGTTATCTTCTACCACTAAAATAAGGCGTTTATCATTAAATTCACTAACTTGTTCCACCTTTGAAGGGCTATCATTTACCTGTGCAGTATCTGTATCTATAGTATCTGTTGTATTTACCCCATGAGTAAAATGCGCATTAACTAACGCTTTAATAAAGCGTTGTCCTAGAATAGGCACAGTAATTAAACCATCAATTGTTTTTCCAAAATCAAAGCGTTCAGACATTAAAGATTGGCACATAACTACAGGTAATGCCGGAAAACGCGCTCTTAATACCTTCAGCTCCTCTTTCGCTTGAGTTAAGTCAACATAGCAATATAAGATAATAGGCGATTTAGCATACGAAGTATCATCAATATCAAGCTCTTGAATTGTCTCAACAGAACGAGTCACATCCAAACCGTACAGTGTGATTTCTTTTAATATTCCCTCCTTAAATTCAACGTGATTACTAATCAATATTAACATTTGATGATGAAGTGTTTTAGGCACAACGGGCTGATGAGACTCTACATTCACCTCAATACTAAAATAAAAACGACTACCTTCACCTTGCTGTGAGTCAACATAAATCTCCCCTCCCATCAAACCAACGAGTTGAGCACTAATGGTCAGTCCTAACCCTGTACCACCAAAACGACGTGTAATAGACCCATCTTCTTGTGTAAAAGGCTGAAAAATCTTTTTTTGCTGAGCCTTTTCAATCCCTATTCCAGTATCGATCACTGATACCGTTAATAATATTTTTTCACTGGATATCGCTACAAAATCAATGTCGACCGTCACCGATCCTAAATCAGTAAATTTGACAGCATTAGACATTAAATTCATCAGTATCTGCCGTAATCTATGTTCATCTAACATTAAACTATGAGGTAAATGAGGTGGTATGTTCACTTTCAAATCAAGGGATTTAGCCACGGCTTTAGGCACAACAATCAATAATGTATCATAAATAACTTCGCGAAAATTTGATGAATGAGTCGCAATAGATAACTTTCCTGATTCTATCTTAGATAAATCAAGGATGTCATTAATCAAAATAAGTAAAGTTTGAGAAGATGTTTCAATGACACTCACATGATCAAGTTGAGTCGGCGTTAAATGCGTATCAGATAAGACTTCAGACATGCCGATAATACCATTTAAAGGTGTTCTTATCTCATGAGACATATTGGCTAAAAAAGAGCTTTTAGCTTTACTTGCTTGCTCGGCTTCTTCTCTTGCCTGCACAATTTTAGACTCATTCAAGTAACGTTCTTCGAGTAAATTATTTAACTTAAAAGTAAATTGGCTCAACTCATCATGACCATCATTATACATCTTTATTGAATAGTCATGGGTTTCTTCAATGCGCTGCATCGTTTCTAACACATTGGATAAATAAAAAAGAATACGTCTAATTAATGAAAAACCTAATAGCCCTATAATGAGTAAAATGAGTAAAATAAGTGCAGTATAAAAATAAGCTCGATATTCAAAACTCCTTGATTCGATATAAATTTGATTATTGAGAGTCTGCATAACACTTCTTAAGCCATCAGATAACATCACTAATCGAGTATTTAATGCTTGGATACCTGAGTCTATCTCGTCTTGTGGAATACTTGACAATCCAGCTTTAGCCACTCTTTGTTTAAAAGATTGTGCCTCAATAAAAGGTTTAGAGCTAAAAGTATCTAACAGTAACTTGATTTGATCAGGATCAGCACTAATTGTGATAAATCTATCAATAAATAATTGTTGTTTATTCTTGAAACTGATTAACTCATCTTCCATATTAAGCTCAGGAAACGCTCTTTCTAAATCAAAACTCCAATCAGCTTCATAATCCCAAAATAATATCCATGTAAGCTGGTACATTATTCGAACCTGTTGCTCTAAATTCTCAACCCCTGTGTAAATAGGCTGTTTTTCATAAAGTAAAATCAGTTCCGCTAAATAATCAAACACCCAAAACGACCACTCTTGAACATCTTCTTTAACGACTTGAGGGTATTCATCATAGGCTTCGGATAAACCTAAAACAATTTCATTCAATGTATCACTCGTATTAACACTATGCTCATTATGAGTAGATGAACGATGGAGTGTGCTCTGACTCAATTTCTGCCGAATTTGGAATAAGACGCTTCTTATTTCATCGGCATTTGCGACTTCACCTTCTAATTTTGCCACCCTCATTTTATGCCCCAATTCAATGCTGTCTGAGATATCTGATAGCATAGTTAACTGCACCGATAGGACTTTTAAATGAGACGTACGCTCAAGTAAATAATTCACTTCAATTAATGCTAAAATAGCCGAAAAAGTCAAAGGAAAAACAACAAGTAGCAATAATCTCGCCTTTATTGAAATCCTATTCAGCCAGTTCATAACATTCCTATTTAATTAAAGTGGGAATAAAAAGGTAAAATGTGCATGCTTATCATTAGTATAAAACACCACAAATGACTTCACACTGAAGCCGACTTCCAATATACATATCTTGAGTGTAGAACAGATTTATCAGTGAAAGGGGATCAAAGCCATTTTGCTCAATCAAAAACACTATCTTGCACTACACTTATATATTGGAGACAGTAATGATTTTTCTTAGACTATCCTCAATCGAACACAGTGAACCTATCTTCAAGGTTCATCTTCCATGGAATGTATCGTATGGACTCAAGATCAAATGGCACCCATCCAAGGAAACTGACACGACAACAAAGCATTAGAAACTTTAAGATTAAAATGGCCTTTCAACCCATTATCGATATCTTTAAGCATACAATCATTGCATATGAAGCACTGGTTAGAGGGGAATTAGGTGAATCAGCTAAAGAGGTTTTATCCAGTGTCGATGCTTGTCATCAATATCAATTTGACCAACAATGCCGTTTCAGAGCCATCCAAACAGCAGTCGCATTACATCTAAAAAGCCAACTTTTTGTTAATTTCTGTCCAAATGTGGTGAAATCACCCGCTTTACACATGCAATCTTTAGAACAATTAACAAACCATTTTAATTTTCCAAAAACACAACTTGTTTTAGAATTAACAGAATCTGAAGAAATTATCGATCTCAATAAAGTGATACAGTTACGGCAATATTATCAAGAAAATGGTTTAAAAGTCGCCATTGATGATTTTGGCTCAGGTTATGCAGGTCTCAGCTGGCTCGTTAAAATCCATCCTGATGTGGTAAAACTCGATATGTCTCTCGTGGAAAATGTCGACAAAGATAAATACAAAAAAGCAATTATTCAAGGCATTATTGTCACCTGTAATCAACTAAACATTATGTTACTCGCCGAAGGAGTCGAAACCATGATGGAATATTGGACCTTAAAAAAATTAGGGATCCGTTATATGCAAGGCTACCTATTTGCTAAGCCCCAAATCGGCTCACTCACACATGTCCTCGCTCCTTTGCCCACGCAACACAACCACAATCGTCACACAGCTTAAACACAGCGCTATACTCGCCGCACTGAAAGGTAGCAATACAGCGCCGCTCTTTTCATTTTTTGACCGTTATGTTGCAGTATTTACCACATTAAATCATCAGGAATAACGTAATCAGCATAGGGATCATCTTCAATAACATCCGTATTATTGTCATTTTCCTCCCATAAATAACCGACCCAATCAGGCACTAATAAATTCACCCTTTCTGCTAATTTATGAGGGACTAAATAACTATGCTCTTCATAGCGAATAATGCCTAACCGTCCCGTCAATAATTCAGCCTGCAGCTTTTCAGTAAGGTATAAGGACAAGACTTTTTTATTAAAGGTAAAATTGAATTTAATCTCGGCACTCTCAGGCACAGTTACCGCTAAGCGCTTAAATTCTGTCACTAACCCTCGTACTAAGCCCTTTTCTGTGGCATCTTTAAAACGTTTTTCATTAAGCGCCTTATCTTTTTCTGCCTGAGCAAGCTTTTGTAAAGCGATATCCTTTTTTAATGCCTCGCTGCCGTCGTCTATTTTGGCTTTTTTATCTCTTCGCTTTTGCGTTTTTGTATCACGCACTTTTTGTTTACTGACTAAACCAGCTTTTAACAGCTGCTCTTGAAATGGATTTACCATGAATAATGTCTCGTTTATTTTAATGACTGATATATTGTTTCTAGTGCCTGCAAAGGATCTTTCGCCTTTGTAATGGGCCTGCCAATCACCAAGTAATCTGAGCCAGCAGCGATAGCCTCAACTGGCGTCATCACTCTATGCTGATCACCAATTTCACTGCCAAGGGGCCTGATCCCTGGTGTCACCAAACTAAAATCTTGACCAAATGTGGCTTTCATTATTTGTGCTTCTCTTGCTGAACACACAATCCCATCAAGCCCTGCTTGCTGGGTCAGTTTTGCCAACCGAGTAACCTGTTCAGCTGCAGGACATGTTATTCCTAATAAGGCTAACTCTGCATCACTCATTGATGTCAGCACTGTCACCGCAATCAACAATGGTGCTTTTTCGCCATAAGGCAAAAGAGCCTGTTTAGCCGCTTGCATCATAGCTAAGCCGCCACTGGCATGAACATTCGTCATCCACACACCCAGCTCAGCTGCAGCAGTGACTGCTTTAGCGACTGTGTTAGGAATATCATGAAATTTTAAATCAAGAAACAATTCAAATCCACGTTGATGTATTTCAGTCACGAGTTGAGGACCAAATAAAGTAAACATCTCTTTGCCTACTTTTAATCGACACATCTTAGGATCAAGTTGATCGATTAGCCTCAATGCCTCAATTTTATTATCATAATCAAGCGCAACCAAAATAGGTGTATCAATCATATTCTTTTTAAACCTCTTACCGTTATACTCAAGCTAACCTTACTATTCACTTCTCTGGCTAAGACAAACATTTTTACAGGCCTACTCACCGTCTAGCCCTCGAACACGCTTAATACTGCCCCAATTTTTACAAGAAGGACAATGCCAATATAGCCGATGAGAAGGAAAACCACATTCACCGCAGCGATAGCCAGGGCGATACTTAATTTGTTGTTCAACAAGCTTTTCAAGCATAGATAAACTTTGCTTTGCTTGACCGTCTTCCGCTTGTTTTAAATGCATATTCATTAAATGCTGAAAACTTTTCATTGTCGGGTGACGATATAAGCCTTCAAGCACTAAGGTTTCAGCATCTTCAATGAATCCCTTTTCTATCATAGTTTGCGCAAGTGAAATCGTCACACTTGCACCGGCCCCAAGTGACACGGCTTGACGTAATAATTCGACATATCCATCCATATCTTTGCTATCACAATAGACCTTTTTAGCGATTGTCAGCCCATCAGCAAATAAATCGACATCCGCTAATAACAGTTTTTCTAATGTTTTCTTGCACAAATTAAATTGACTCGATGTTTGATAATACTCAGCCAACATCAATAAGGTGCGTCCAGATTTAGCATCTTGCTTCAATGCCGCATCCAAATGGCGTTTCTGATTATTGCTATCATCAGTTTCTTCAGCTAACTCACAATAAAAATGCGCACAAATAGATTTCAACGCTTGCTGCCGCTTGCGTGTCAGTTTTTTAATAATATTAATGGCCTTTTGCCATTCTTTGGTGATTTGATAAATCGCGATAAGTTCTGTCTCTGCCTCATCACTGTGCTCTTCTTGATTCACTAAATTGATAAAAATCTCTTCAGCTCGGTCATAAAAACCAGCAGCGAGGTAATCTTTACCTAATTCCATCATCGCAATATCACGTTGCTCAAGCGCTAAATGCGGCCTAGCAATCAAGTTCTGATGCACACGAATGGCCCTGTCCACTTCACCACGTTTACGAAATAGAGATCCTAAAGAAAGGTGAGTATCAATCGTTTCATCATCCACATCCAACATAGTGATAAACAGATCGACCGCTTTATCTGATTCATTTGAGAGTAAAAAGTTTAAACCCGTAAAATAATCTCGACTCAATTTTTTACGCTGGCTGCTCTGATTTTGTCTTACACTTCTTCGTCCCATATACCATCCATAGCCTGCAGCTATGGGTAATAACAGAAACAATATTTCAAGCATATTAAGCGTCTATATCCTGACTATTTTGAAGGGTTAATGTTTCACACTTTTTATTCAGCGTACGTAACGCAAACTTTAATTTCAGTATATGATAAATAGCAAAGATCCAACTCAGTATAAACCCCGATAAAAAAACCACGGCTAAAACAACAGGCAACCTAAACTCACCCTGCGCAATAAAATAGCTAATAGTGACAACTTGTTCATTTCTGGCACCAAACACTAACGCTAAGAAAAATAATACAGCTACAACAACTGCAATAATAAAAGACTTCACGTTACACTCCCTATACGCTCCAAGATAATCTAATTATCTAAGAATTTTCACTAAGTAGCTAGCGTTACATAAGTTTTAGGCATAAAAAAACCTCCTAAAGGAGGCTTTTAAGGCAATGTAAATTACGCGTTAATAGCATCAACACGTTCGCGCAGTTCTTTGCCTGGCTTAAAGTGCGGAACATACTTTCCATCCAAATCAACAGACGTACCTGTTTTTGGATTACGGCCTATTCTAGGCGCACGATAATGAAGTGAAAAACTGCCAAAGCCACGGATCTCGATCCTGTCTCCAGCTTCCAATGTCAGTGCCATTTGCTCTAACATTTCTTTTATTGCACTTTCCACTTCTTTAGCCGACAGCTGCGACTGCCTAGTGGCCAATTTTTCGATCAGTTCGGATTTTGTCATCCTATACCCTCTATTATCAAGCCAAACACAGTCACCTAACAGGGGTGAAACAGCCACCCCCGAACTTCAGGCGATGATTTATTTACGAGCTGCTTTAAACGCTTCAGCCATCGCACTGCTCATGACGACTTCATCTTGCTTGTTCAAGCTAGCCATTGCTTCTTTTTCTTCAGCTTCATCTTTCGCACGGATAGATAGGCTGATAGTACGATTCTTACGATCAACGCCCATGAACTTAGACTCGACTTTGTCACCTACAGAGTAAACTGTTGATGCATCTTCGATGCGCTCACGAGAAATATCTGAAACGCGAAGGTAACCTTCAACAGTCTCAGCTAGTTCAATTGTAACACCTTTTGCGTCAACTGCTGTAACAACACCATTAACAACAACACCTTTCTTCTTATCAGCAAGGTATGCGTTGAATGGATCGTCTTCAGTTTGCTTAACGCCTAAGCTAATACGCTCACGCTCTGGGTCAACTGAAAGAACGACAGCATTGATTTCATCGCCTTTCTTGTATTCAGCAACGGCATCTTCGCCATTACCATTCCAAGAAATATCAGAAAGGTGAACCAGACCGTCGATACCACCGTCAAGACCGATAAAGATACCAAAGTCAGTGATTGACTTGATCTTACCAGATACTTTGTCACCCTTGTTGAAACGCTCTGCGAAATCATCCCATGGGTTAGTCTTACATTGCTTAAGACCAAGAGAAATACGACGACGCTCTTCATCAATGTCTAAGACTAGCACTTCCACTTCATCACCTAAGTTAACCACTTTAGATGGGTGAATGTTCTTGTTAGTCCAATCCATTTCAGAAACGTGAACAAGACCTTCAACGCCTTCTTCGATTTCAACGAAACAACCGTAATCTGTTAGATTGGTTACGCGACCCGTTAGACGTGTGTTTTCTGGGTAGCGCTTGCTGATTTCTAACCAAGGATCTTCGCCTAGTTGCTTAAGACCTAGTGATACACGAGTACGCTCACGGTCATACTTAAGCACTTTAACGTTAATTTCGTCACCAACATTAACGATTTCAGATGGGTGCTTAACACGCTTCCAAGCCATATCAGTGATATGCAGAAGACCATCAACACCACCTAAGTCTACGAATGCACCGTAGTCAGTCAAGTTCTTAACGATACCTTTAACTGATTGACCTTCTTGAAGGTTTTCAAGAAGTGCATCACGCTCAGCACTGCTTTCAGACTCGATAACAGCACGACGAGAAACAACAACGTTGTTGCGCTTCTGATCAAGCTTAATTACTTTGAATTCTAGTTCTTTGTTTTCTAGGTGAGCAGTGTCGCGAACAGGGCGAACGTCAACTAAAGAACCTGGTAAGAATGCACGGATACCGTTTAATTCAACAGTGAAACCGCCTTTCACTTTACCATTGATGATACCGATTACAGTTTCAGCATCTTCATACGCTTTTTCTAGAACAATCCAAGCTTCATGACGCTTAGCTTTTTCACGAGAAAGTTGTGTTTCACCAAAGCCATCTTCAACAGAGTCAAGGGCAACATCAACTTCATCACCAACAGCAATTTCAAGAACGCCTTGTGCATTTTTGAACTGCTCAGCTGGAATTGGGCTTTCAGACTTAAGACCTGCATCAACCAGTACAGTACCGTTTTCGATGCGAACAACCACACCGCGAACGATAGAACCAGGACGAAACTCTAGAGTTTGTAAGGATTGTTCAAATAGATCAGCAAAAGATTCAGTCATGTTTAAGTTACTTTATTTAATAAACCACAGTCCGTCCTAGACGTGGAGTCAGTACAATAATTCACTGCATCCTTGCGAGTGAATGATGATGTATTAAGCTAACATTAGCTCAATACTGGCAATTTTGTTTCAATATGCGCTAACACTAAGTCAACGACACCTTCTATATCGATTCCAGATGTATCGATAACCAAAGCATCATCGGCTGGGATCAAAGGGGCAACAGCACGATTCATATCACGCTTATCACGTTCCTCTATTTCCAATAAAAGGCGATCAATGTTAACATCGAAGCCCTTGTCCTGCAACTGATTATAGCGCCTTTGGGCCCGTTCAGCTGCAGAAGCCGTTAAAAATATTTTCGCAGGTGTATTAGGAAACACGACCGTTCCCATATCGCGTCCATCGGCAATGAGGCCTGGTGCTTCATTAAAGGCGCGTTGACGTCGCAGTAAAGCCTCTCTAACTCTAGGAAATGCGGCAACTTTTGACGCTGCATCAGAGCACTCTTGACTTCGAATGGCTGTCGACACATCTTCACCTTCTAGAACGACTTTAATCCCCTTATTCTCATTGCCCGGTAAAAATTGCACATCTAAATGCGCAGCCAGTAATGTTATCGCCTCTTCATTATCTAATGCGACATTATGATGAATAGCGGCCAATGCCAATACTCGATATATGGCACCACTATCAAGCAGTTTCCAGCCTAATTTTTCAGCAAGTAACTGACTAATGGTACCTTTCCCTGCACCGCTAGGGCCGTCAATCGTGACAACAGGAGCCCGTTCTGACATAAAATTCCTCCGCAAAAACCACCTTCCGTGAAGCTACTGAAAATGAGCGCGCGAAGTATAAACTATTTTGCCAACAAAAGCGGTAAAAACTTTATTTAGTTTTTACCGCTTTTGAAAAGTATCACACCCAAATTCTCATTAAATTGCTCATGTTCAGACCATAAAATAACACTCAGGTTCCCTCAATGTATTGATACAATTACATCAACCTTGTACAAGGGAAGCAAAGCGCTCAAAATAATCAGGGAATGTTTTAGAGGTGCACTCAGGATCATTTATGGTGATCCCACAATCAGCAAACGCAACAAGTGAAAAACACATTGCCATTCGGTGATCATTATAAGTATCAATATCCGCAGTATTAATCACACTTGGAGGAGTCACGCTGATATAATCTTGCCCTTCATCCACAATGGCCCCAACTTTACGTAATTCGGTGGCCATTGCCGCTAATCTATCCGTTTCTTTTATGCGCCAATTATAAATATTTCGAATATGAGTCGTACCGGAGGCAAATAACGCTGTCGTGGCTATCGTCATGGCCGCATCGGGAATATGATTCATATCGAGATCAACCGCTTTTAATGGCGATCCACGAGCAATAATATAATCATCACCCCATTCAATATCAGCCCCCATTTTTTCAAGCACATCAGCAAATTTCACATCACCTTGAATGCTCTTTCTACCCACACCTGTAACTGTAACTTCACCGCCTTTAATGGCTGCTGCTGCAAGAAAATAAGAAGCCGAAGACGCATCACCTTCCACTAACACTTTACCGGGAGACACATACGCTTGCCCCGACTCCACAACAAAAGATTGATAATCATTATTCACCACTGTGACGCCAAACTGTGCCATCAAAGCCAGAGTGATATCAATATAAGGTTTAGATACTAATTCACCTTTTATCTTAATAGCCACTCTACTCTTAGCCAATGGCGCAACCATCAATAAAGCCGTTAGGAATTGACTTGACAAATCCCCAGCAATTTCCACATCCCCTCCATTGAGACCAGTCGCATTAATGGTCAGTGGTGGAAACCCTTCATTTTTAAGGTAAGTCACATTGGCACCTAACTGTCTTAACGCATCAACTAAATCACCAATGGGGCGTTCTTCCATACGCGGTTCACCCGTTAAAGTAAACTCGCCCTGCCCTAATGTCAGCGCTGCACATAAAGGTCGCATAGCAGTGCCAGCATTGCCTAAGAATAATGTTTGTGCTTGGTTCGCATTTAACGCTCCAGCTAAACCATCCACTTCACAAACGGTATTATCGTTTGAGAGTCGATAGTTCACTCCCAACTGTTTTAGCGACGTCAGCATATACTTGATGTCATCAGAGTCGAGTAAATTCGTTAATGTCGTGGTACCTTTTGCTAATGTCGCAAGCAGTAAGGCACGGTTAGAAATACTTTTTGAGCCAGGAATATTCACTTGGCCTTGAATATGGCTAATTGGCTCTAGACGTAGCTGTTTCATTAATCACTTCTTCTTTAAATGGGCAATCCAATAAACATGGATACGAGTTAACAATAGATGTTTAGGCTTGCAATCAAACGAGTCACCACGACAAAATGAGCTCCACAAGGCCAAACTTAAACTTCGTGGCTATAAAATTACTGATCCCGAGCAAGGATTCAACATTTTTCTGCATTTTATTGCACTTTATTAAATCAATCTCGCTAAAATGCCCTCATTTAAGCCAAAAACCCCCTTTGCTGGCTGTTTTTTATCCACCTTTTCACGTCATATCACACTCCTCGGTTCCACTCTTCCATTGAATGGCAGCTTTCCCTTCCACACGAAATGATGTAAAAAATGCATTCGAGCTGTCATTCTCCCTGTTATTTACGTTATGCTGGTGACATATTCATTCATAGGCCCTTGGCCCGCATAATAAGAAAGGTAGAATAAGCTATGTTCAACACGCTTAACGCTATGCCTACAGATCCCATTTTAGGATTACTCACGCAATATAGACTCGATCCCAATCCTAATAAAGTTGATTTAGGCGTCGGCGTTTATAAAGATGAAGCAGGACATACCCCGATCTTAAATTGTGTCAAACATGCTGAGCGTCATCGCTTTGAAACTGAAGACACAAAAGTCTATATAGGTCCAACAGGTAGCGCTCATTTTAACGATTTAATGACGAAATTAGCATTTGGTCATGATAACCCTGCGTTACAAGCTAATCGTATTCGTACCGTTTCAACACCAGGAGGCACAGGTGCGCTTCGTGTTGCAGCAGATTTTATTAAACGCTGTCGAACCGACGCAACAATCTGGGTCAGCTCACCCACATGGGCTAATCATAATGGATTATTTGAAGCAGCTGGCATTAAAGTCAAGACTTACCCCTATTACGATCATGATAATAAGTCCCTTAAATTTGACGAAATGAAAGCCGTTTTGGCAAAAGTCAATCCCACCGATGTCGTCTTACTCCACGCTTGCTGTCACAATCCAAGTGGAATGGATCTCACTCCCTCACAATGGGATGAGATTATCACTTTGACGAAAGATGTTGGTTTTACACCACTGATAGACATGGCTTACCAAGGTTTTGGAGAAGGTGTCGATGAAGATGCCTATGGCGTGCGTCAAATGGCAGCTAATGTCGATAATTTAATTTTATGCAGTTCATGCTCTAAAAACTTTGGTTTATACCGTGAACGCATTGGTGCTTGCTCGATTGTAGCAAAAGATCAACCCAGCGCCGATGTGGCGTTCTCTGTGCTGTTATATGTTATTCGTTGTATCTATTCTATGCCACCTGCTCATGGCGCCGCGATAGTTGAAACCATACTCGATTCAAAAGAGCTCACTCAAGAGTGGTTAACAGAGCTGGCTCAAATGCGCAACCGTATTAATGGTAATCGCAGTATGCTTGTTAAAAAACTAAAAGAAAAAGGGGTCACACGTGATTTTAGTTTTATTGCCCAACAAAAAGGCATGTTTTCTTTTTTAGGCATTACACCTGAACAAGTCAAACGATTACAAACTGAATTCAGTATTTACATGGTGGACTCAAGCCGTATCAGCATTGCAGGGATCGCTGCAGGCAATGTGGACTATCTTGCTTCCTCCATTGCCAAAGTGCTTGAAGAGTAAGTACTTGAATAAATTACACGCTTAAGTAAAAAGCTTCATGATGAAGCTTTTTATATGTCAACCAATAAAGTTGTCATCCATGCTCAGCGGCAAACTTCTCCATAAACGCAACCAGAGCCTGAACGCCTGCAAGTGGCATGGCATTGTAAATACTGGCTCGCATTCCACCCACCATACGGTGGCCTTTTAATGCCACTAATCCTGCTTGCTTAGCCTGAGTCAAAAATTCACTATTAAGCTCTTCATCGGTTAAATAAAAAGTCACATTCATATTCGATCGGTTTTCAACGCTGACCTTACTCAAATAAAAATCAGAACCATCAATGTATTCATAAAGCAAAGCCGCTTTTTGTTTATTCACCGCAGCAATAGCAGGCACGCCACCTAGATCTTTTAACCATTCAAACACTTTTGCTGCTAGATACCAAGCAAAAGTGGGCGGTGTATTGTACATAGAGCCATGCTTTACTGCTAAACGATAATCCATGATCGATGATTGAGGTAAGCTGGGCAAGGTTAATAAATCTTGATGCACGATAACAATACTTAAACCCGATGGGCCAATATTTTTCTGAGCCCCCGCATAAATAAGCCCATAGCGACTCACATCAATTTCACGAGACATGATAGTTGAAGACATATCAGCCACTACAGGCCAAGGGCTATCAAGCTCATCAAAAATTTCAATACCATCGACTGTTTCATTAGGGCAGTAGTGTACATAACGATAGTCTTTTTTAATCCCATGTAAATTGGGCAATTCAACGTGACTGTTTTCAGCCGTTTTATTCACAATATTCAATCTATCAATATGCGTCTTACCGACTAACTTTTCCGCTTCGTCGGCAGCGATTGAAGACCAACTGCCATCCACTAAATAGAGGGCTTGCCCCTCATCACCAAGAAAGTTATTCACCACTGCGGCAAACTGTGCCCGTCCGCCACCATGCATAAATAACACATGATAATCATCAGGAATGGCCATTAAATCACGTAAGTCCTGTTCCGCTTTCTCTGCTAACGCAATATAGACTGGATCTCGATGACTGAGTTCCATGACCGATACACCTTGATTGTTCCAATCAAGTAACTCACTTTGCGCTCTTTGCATTACCGCTTGAGGCAACATGGCAGGCCCTGCGCAGAAATTATAAATAGTGCTCACTGATCTCTTCCTCTTTGACTAAAATACTCACTCAATGCTCGTTTGCTAACAATGAGTGTATTACACTATAAACGAAACAATATAAACTAAAGAATAATAAGCTAAAAAAAACGAGCGTCCTATTGGACGCCCGTTATGCTCATTCACGCTTTACTCTTCATTCACTTTCGGATCGGGCTTAGGCGTATCATTATCTATCACCTCAACCTCATTGATCTCAGTATTCTCCTCGACTACTTCTTCTTGTGCGCCTTCATTATCAGGGCACTCAGCATCATCGGTCTGAATTTCATCGATCCGCTGCAAGCCGACCACTTTTTCTTCAGCGGCCGTTTTAATAATGGTCACACCTTGTGTATTACGGCCAATAGTCGATACACCAGTGGCGGGAGTACGCACCAAGGTTCCCTTATCACTGATCAGCATAATTTCATCATTTTCACACACTTGAACAGCACCGACTACGGCACCATTACGCTCACTGATCTTAATAGAAACCACGCCTTTGGTCGCACGACTTTTAGCGGGATATTCTTCCAATAATGTCCGCTTACCAAAGCCATTTTCAGTTACCGTTAAAATAGCGCCATCATTTTTGGGCACAATCAGCGACACCACTTTTTGACCTTCTTCTAAGCGAATACCACGGACACCTGTAGCGGTCCTCCCCATAGGTCGAAGTGCCAGCACTTCTTCACCGGTTTCAGGATCCCGCTTTACCTCACCCGTTTCAGAGTCTTTCACTTTCTCATTAAAGCGCACCACTTTACCGGCATCAGAAAACAGCATGATTTCATCATTACCATCAGTGATATCCACACCAATCAACTGATCGCCATCCTTAAGATTAACAGCAATAATACCGTTAGCTCTTGGATTACTGTAGGCCGTTAATGGTGTTTTCTTCACGGTGCCATGTGACGTCGCCATGATGATGTATTTATCATCTTCATATTCTCTTACCGGTAAAATAGCGGTAATGCGTTCACCTTCAGAAAGCGGTAATAAGTTGACAATAGGTCGACCTCGCGCCTGACGGCTAGCAAGGGGAAGCTGGTATACTTTTAACCAATACATTTTGCCAAAGTCAGAGAAACACAAAATGGTATCATGGGTATTCGCCACCAGTAGTTTCTCAACAAAATCTTCATCTTTGACCTTAGTAGCCGCTTTGCCTTTACCACCACGGCGCTGCGCTTGATAATCACTCAAAAGTTGATATTTTGCATACCCTAAATGGGACAAGGTGACAACCACATCTTCTTCATTGATGAGATCTTCAAGGCTCATATCCACTTCATTAGCGTTGATCACTGTACGACGAGCATCACCATACACCTCAAGAATTTCTTCTAACTCTTCCTTGATGACTTCCATCAAACGCTCAGGGCTACTTAAAATAAACAGTAACCCTGCAATAACGGTTAATAACTCATCATATTCTTGAAGGATTTTTTCATGCTCAAGCCCAGTCAAGCGATGCAAACGCAGTTCAAGGATCGCTTGCGCTTGCTGCTCTGTTAAATAATACAGACCATCACGAATACCAAATTCAGGCTCTAACCATTCAGGACGCGCGGCATCATCACCGGCTTTCTCAAGCATATCTTTAACATTGCCCAACGCCCAACCTTGTGAGGTTAATTTCACCTTTGCTTCCGCAGAGGTGGGAGAGGACTTAATCAGCGCAATAATAGGATCGATATTGGCTAAAGCAACAGCCAATGACTCTAAAATATGCGCACGTTCACGCGCTTTGCGTAATTCAAACACAGTACGACGAGTAACCACTTCTCGGCGGTGAAGAATAAAACACTCTAACATTTCTTTTAAATTAAACAATTTAGGCTGACCATTGGTCAATGCCACCATGTTAATACCAAAAGAGCATTGCATTTGTGTTTGTGCATAGAGGTTATTCAGTACAACCTCACCCACTTCACCGCGTTTAATTTCAATGACAATACGCATGCCGTCTTTATCAGACTCATCACGAAGTCCTGAAATGCCTTCGATTCTCTTGTCTTTGACTAATTCAGCGATTTTCTCAATCAAACGCGCTTTATTCACTTGATAAGGAATTTCATGAACGATAATACGCTCACGACCATTATCTTCGGTTTCAATCTCCGTTTTCGCACGCATTACCGCGCGGCCTTTACCCGTATGATAGGCATCAACAATGCCCTTGCGACCATTAATCATAGCCGCCGTTGGAAAATCAGGGCCAGGAATATACTCCATTAACTGACTAATGCTCAATTCAGGATTGGCAATGAGCGCCAAACAACCCGCAACCACTTCATTTAAATTATGAGGCGGTATATTGGTTGCCATTCCTACAGCAATACCCGACGAGCCATTAATTAATAAATTAGGCACGCGCGTGGGTAACACATCAGGAATAAATTCAGTACCGTCATAGTTAGGTACAAAATCAACCGTCTCTTTGTCAAGATCAGCTAACAATTGATGCGCCAATTTCTCCATACGAATTTCGGTATAACGCATGGCCGCCGCTGAATCGCCATCAACAGAGCCAAAGTTACCTTGACCATCAACGAGCGTATAACGCATAGAGAAAGGCTGTGCTAAACGAACAATCGTATCATATACAGCAGTATCGCCATGGGGGTGATATTTACCAATCACATCACCAACGACACGAGCCGACTTTTTATAAGGCTTATTCCAATCATTTTTTAGTTCGTTCATAGCAAATAGCACACGACGGTGCACAGGCTTCAAGCCATCTCGCACGTCGGGCAATGCTCGACCCACAATCACGCTCATGGCGTAATCTAAGTATGAATTTTTTAATTCGTCTTCAATATTAATGGGTGTTATAGATGAAGCCAGATCAGTCATAAACTGCTCGATCTCCTGATAAATAGCTGACAACTTTGTCCCTAAAATGAGAGCTTAAGTCATTGCCGAGCCTGAAAACGTGATTTGACATTCTAACACAGTTATTGATTGTCGCTAGGCCTAATTAGTGTTCATTTTAAATAAGTGAAAGCTGTGTATTTTGATCGTTTAATTTAAACACAATAAAGGCCGTTTCAATCGCTCGCAATGCCCCCCCCCCAATAAAGAACCCATTATCTCACCCTCGACGACAATCTTTATTTTACCAACACAGATACTCGCCACACTAATCGTGTTCAAAAATAGCACTCACTCAAGGCTGTCAGCAGTGCCTTTTCTGTCATTCTCTCTTTATATACCCGTGACTGATGAATCCCCAGTTTTTTTACTCACAGGTGATTCCCAGGAAGTTGATTTTATTTGGGAAC
>NZ_CANLZC010000106.1 GCF_947495455.1 uncultured Shewanella sp.
CATCTGTCTCGTTTTCGTACTGACAAGATCAGATCACAGAATGACCAAATGGTTCCTTAGATTTAAGCAACAACGCCCCTATATTGTGCTAATTTCAATATGTTGTTTAATTACCCTGAAAATATCCGAAACCCTATTTGTTGTACCCTCCAAGTTTTAATCAACGTAGACCATTTAGTTTACGTATACTATTTATTTGTTGTTGGATTAGTTTCGGATTATGAAATGAATAACATTCAACTTCAATAAGTATAGGTTCATTTCTACTGAAAACTTGTTGTAGTGCCTCAATTCTGCTGTTTCCCTCAAATACTACATAGGTGTGTTCCGATTCCTGTATAACTTTGATATTAGTGATTGATGGCATATATTTATGTATAGATTCTTTGGAAATGCGATGACTATCCAATAACGGTGGTTTGTTACTATTGAGAATAGAAACCCTTTTTTTATTTAATTTTATAGCGTTATCTCTATCTATCTTATGAATGGATTTTAAATTATATAGCGGGATCCAAATTTGTTTAGAGCTAGTTTTTTCTCGGTATATTTGTAGCACGAGTTTTATTAGCAGTATATCTTTGTATTTCATTTCTTTAAATTCACTTTTTTTATATAATAGGTAGTGAAATATATTTTGAATTTTATTTAATAGTGTTCTCATTTTATGATTCTTTATAAAAAGGATACAAGTTAGTATTAATATCCCTGTTAGAGTGGCTCATTAGTAATATATTTACTCGTGAAAGCAAAATTCGTTCACTGGTAAGTCATTTCCTATCTATCATTTCCACTATAGCTGACATTATGAAAAAATGCATGAGAAGATTCTTTAGTGCTGATTGTAAACTTAAATTCCTTTAATTAGTAGTTTAATATTATTTAATCATCAAAGTCTTAATAATCTCATACCAGATGAGGTGTACTTCATGAGACAAAGGTTCGCTATATGATTTGGATTCTTCACTTAAGAAATCGGTTTTTTGGTCCAACCAATGGGATCCAGCTCTCATTGTTATTTTATTGCTTTTCCCGCCATGTATGGGTTCCACCAATCCCTTGTTTGAGGCAACTTATTGATGGTAACAGCTTGTCCCATAACGGGAGTGAGTATCGGCACATTTGCTTGATGTGCCAATTGCGTAATGCGATTAAAAGGTTCATACCAAGCATGAAAGGCAAGATCAAAGGTGCCATTATGAATGGGCAACATGTGACGTCCTTTCAAATCAATATGGGCTTGTAAGCTTTGCTCTGGTGTCATATGAATATTGGCCCAGTCTTTATCATAAGCACCTGTTTCAACCATAGTAATGTCAAAAGGCCCAAAACGTTCACCTATGGTTTTAAAGCCATCGAAATAACCTGAGTCGCCACTAAAAAAGAGTGTTGATTGAGGCGTTTTAATGGCATAAGAAGCCCATAATGTTTCATTTTTATCAAATAAACCACGACCAGAGAAATGTTGTGTCGGGGTTGCGGTTAGAGTGATATTGTCAATAGTGATGGATTGCCACCAGTCTAAAGCATGAATATTAGCTGCGGGAACCTGCCATTTTTTTAAGTGTTTATCGACCCCTAAAGGGACAACAAAGTGCTTAACAGTTTGCGCTAAATGTTTAATGCTGGCCTCATCTAAGTGATCGTAATGATCATGAGAGATTAAAACACCATCAATATTGGGTAAGTCTTTAAGGGCGATAGGCGGTTGATGAAAGCGTTTAGGGCCAATAAAGCTAAAAGGTGAAGCTCTCTCGCTAAATACTGGATCAATGAGCCACTTTTTTCCATTGAGTAGCATAAAAAGGCTAGAGTGACCTAAACGAATAATAGTATCTGACTTTAAATCATTGAGTTGCGCTTTAGTCACGGGTTGAACAGGAATTGCGTGTTGAGGTATTGCATCCACTTTTTTTTCTGTCGCATAGCGGATGAGTAAAGGTAAGATAGCTGCATTGTCATTGAAGTCGTCAGCAGTATTAATAAACCCACCTTTAGGGTTATGGTGGTTACTGAGCTTGGTAGCTAGTATATCAGGCTTTTGAGCTGGGCTTTGGGTTTTGGCATTAAAGTCTGTTAGGTATGACATAAGTGCTACTGCGCCTCCAAAGAGAGATAAAATTGAAATGCGATTAATCAATTTCATAACTACCATAAAAAGTAAACTATATAGTGTAATTTACGCTTATTTTTTGAAAAAGTAAACTGACAAGTGTAATATAATGGTGGCTTTATGATATGGGATGATTAACCTGTGGAATTTAAAGAAAAAAAATTAACACGTTCAGAAATAAAGCGAGCATCAATATTAGATGCTGCGATGGAAGAGTTTCAACATAAAGGCTTTAAAGCAACGAGTATGGATGATATTGCTTTGCATGCTTCTGTGTCTAAACGGACGGTTTATAATCATTTTCCTAGTAAAGAAACCTTATTCCATGCGATTACCACACGCATGTTAATGCTTTTTTATACTGAGGAGACGATTGTTTTTTCCGATGTGATGCCACTAGAGGAACAACTGATAGAGTTAGCTGAAAATGAGATCAAATTATTGACCTTGCCTACATTTATTGCGATGGCTAAGGTCATTTTTGCTGAGTCGATTCATTCACCACACTTAGTTCAGAATGCAGTGAAAGAATTTGATGAGAAAGGATCCCCTTTAATCAGTTGGTTTGAAGCTGCTGCAAAACAAGGGGCAATCAAGACTCAAGTGCCGCAACAAGTGGCGATGCAATTTGTGTCTGTTATTAAAGGCTTTTGTTTTTGGCCGCAAATCGTTAAAAATGCTCCCGCTCCTGATACGCAGCAACGTCAGTTGGTTATTAACATGGCTGTGCAAATGATTATGAAGCAATACACTTAAATATTTTAAGTTGAATGAATATGTTGAGTGATGAAACCGTTTGTATATTAGTGTTTGGAAGCTTGTTTTAATGTTGCGAGTTCCATTTCCCACTGCTTGATTTTATTTTCATCTTCTTGAATTTTATTTTGGTATTTTTGAATCTTATTTTTATTGCCAGCGGATTCGGCTGTAATAAGCTTAGTATCATAATCAGCGAGCTCTTTTTTAGCTTGAGTGATTTTTTTCGTTAACTTTTCTTGAAACTCAGCTGGATTACAATGGGTTTTAGCTTGGGCTAACGCGGTTGTTAATCCATTGACTTCATTTTGATTATTATATTTTTTTGCAATGTCTAGTTGCTGATTTATTTCGCAGTATTTTTTTTCGCAACCGACTAAGTGATGACAGTTGTCTGATGCCATTGTTTGAAATGAAGCACTCATAAACACTAAACTGATAGCCGATAGAGCCAATGATAACTTTGATTGGTGACGAAATAATAAAATATGTTGTTTTACCATGCTGATCTCAAGATGATGTTAATCACTATTTTCGAACGATATACTGCGCCGTTTATAGAGTTATTGGATCTCTCTTCATGGGCAGTTGATGCGAAAGTTGCCAGTATTGATGATAGTGATAACAGTGTCTATGTTTGCAGATGTTTTGTTCAGTCAGTATTCAAGATTGTATCTTTATATGATTTTTTTTAAATTCTTTGTTATGACTCAAATTGAAGTGTCACGGGAATATTGTGCGTAAAGGGTTATATTTTTCATAAAAATGAGATTAAGGAGACACAGAGTGTGATGCGTTTAAATATTTCCCAATAAAATATAGCCCTGTGGTAACGCAAATAATAGAGAGTAGCGTTGCGGCTAATATATCTTGAGGCCAATGTAGGCCTAAAAATAATCGACTTAAGCCCATTAACACACTCCATATCATTAAGAGTATCGGGACTAGGGTCGCTCCAGATAAGATCAAATAGTAATTCACCACTAAGGTGAGTGTAACGGCAAAGGTCATATGTCCAGAAGGAAAGGCATAGTTAGTTGTACTCTGCCAGTGTTTGGTGATGTTGGAAGACAATTGAATATTGGGATCAATGGCTTTCAGCTTTGGAATAGCCTGAGTAATGGATTCTTGGCGTGCACTTTTATTTGAATGGGTAAAAGTGTCGATGTTCAATAGGTGATAATGAGACATCAAAGCGATATTAGGTCTGATTTCTTTGGTGATGATTTTAATGAGTTGTCCTAATCCTAAAGACAGGATTAAGCTTAAGGCTAGGGTTAAAATAAGCTGTTTCAATAATGGCTTAGGGATTCTGATAGCACAAAATAAAAGAATAATGAATGTTGTGATTATGGCGAATGGAAAAGATGCTGTTTCTGTTATCCAATAATAAAACTGAGCAGTGTTAGAGGAGAGATCCAGTGATGGAAAGAAGCGGATATCTCCCATTAGCATAAAAGAGGTAAGAGAGGTTAATATGACCGCTGATATGAGTAACCAAGCTTGAGCTATGCTTGACTTTTTGATGGTTTTTTTATTCACTCTAGGGCCTCTATCTCGATGTTTTTTACTGTGCAGTGAAGGCTGGCGTTATCCAGTTGTTCAATTTGACATGTAAAATCTTTCTCTGATTTCATCTTTCCCATCCATGGGGAACAATCAAGGATGAATCATATTTATTTTTTCAGAGTTGATTTAATAATAGATACAGTTTGAGTGAATTGTTTTAGTTGGGTAGTTATTTTTTTGTTTGCATCATTTTTCTATCATAACCTAGTGCAATCAGTGCCAGTAATGCCACAATCATTTCACAGACTAGATAAATAAACATCATGTTATTGGCCGAATTCTCTTGTAGCAGTCCAAGCGATCGTGAACATGCCATTCCCAACATAATAACCAGAATTGCCCATAGACCAAGACGATGATTTGAGGGCGTAAGGGTGAATAAGGCAAGAACGATCCCTAATCCAAGTGACATTCCACCAAATGTAGCACGTATATCAATGAGTGCCGATGGGCTAGTAAGCTGTGAATCTGTAATAAATGAAAATAGGGTATTAGGCAGAAAAATAAAACCTAGACCATATAGAGTAAAGAAGAGACTGTTTACCCAGATTAATATTAATTGGAATTTCATGGCGGTTCTCAGTAGGATTTTTTCTATAGTATATACCTAAGTGGTATAAATATGCAGGATACAGATCACTAGAATGATATTAAGGAGAAAGTATGAAATCAGGCACTTTATCGGTTCTGTTTTTGTCGGTGATCTTCTCATCATGTTCAATGCATCACTCCCTTGATGTCAACTCCAAAGATTTTATTGCTGAGACTCATGCAGGTATTTACTCTGTGTCTGCTAAAGACTGTGATCTTATGATGCAAAGGCAGGTTCTTCACCGTCATTCTCCCATTAAATGCGAACGATTGAAAAAAGTTATTTTTCCTTTTGCTTCCTTTCCGACAGGCTTTGTCAGCATTATAGCGAGTGACAGTGATAAATCATCGCGTTCCATGGGCGCTTTAATTGTACTTGACGTTGTGGCAGAGCAAGTGCTGTCATTATTCAACACGCTTTATCAATTTCAATTTCCACTCAATCAAGCCATTCCGATAGAATATTTCAGTGAAGAAGAAAAATTAAAAGATAATATCAACAACAGTTATGCTTTTGATTCTCGATTAATCACTCGTGGCACCACTTGGTCAGAACATGCTTATGGTGTGGCGATTGACATTAACCCTTTTCAAAACCCTTACCTTTATGTGGGTGCCGATTCTCGTGCTTTGGTGATCCCTAAAAGTGCTATGAGCCAATACCTCAATCGCGCAAGATATCGGCCGAGTAAAGTGACTCGATTTGGTATGGCGGAGGAAGTGGTACTTGAGTTTGCTAAGCATGGTTTTGTAATATGGGGGGGGGATTGGGATAGTCCTATTGATTATATGCATTTTCAAGTGGGATCTCGTGACTTTATTAATAAGTTGATCTCGTTACCCTTTGAAAGTGCTAAGGCATGGTTTAGCGAGTATGTGGCTCAAATCAATACTTGTTTGAAGACGGCAAATACAATGCTGGGGCTTAAGGATCAAGATTTAGCCCGTAAGTTTTGTGTGGAGAAAGTGACAACTGAGTTTAAATGAGCCGTATTTTTCCCTGAGGGATAAATGAAAAAAGATCCTTGAGGGATCTTTTTTATTGTTCAATATACTCATGATTATTCTGATGGCGTTAACTTTTGTTCTAGTGCATCAACTTGCTCTTGAAGTTCGGTCAGTTTTTCTCGAGTTTTGACTAATACATGCTGTTGGACTTCAAACTCTTCCCGTGAGACTAAGTCCAGCTTCATGAGTTGATTCTGCAGGACTTGTTTCGTGCGATCTTCGAACTCACTGGCAAATTGCTTTAAGCCGCTAGGGAGGTTGTCTGTCAACTGCTTAGCCATTTCTTCAATTTTTTTGGGATTAATCATTTGGGCTCTTTTTTATTGGGGGCTGTTACTCATAATTGTACCTGAGGGATGCTATATTTGCCAAAGATAGCGCCTAGTTCTTAGGCGCTATCTGATTGTTCATCCCTTGATTTCAGCTTCTTTAGGTGGGATTGACTCATCAAATTCAGGCAGCGGTTTATGGGTTTGTGCAAGATACATATACATTACGGGTAAAACAAATAATGTGAAAAGGGTGCCAATAGACAAACCTGCCACAATCACTAGCCCAATGTTAAAGCGTGAAACTGCGCCTGAACCTGATGCAAATAGCAGAGGAATGAGACCTGCAACCATAGCCGCTGTCGTCATTAAAATGGGACGTAACCGTATAGAGGTTGCCAGTTTTATCGCAGCCAATTTATTCAATCCATTATTGAGTTGCTCTTCTTTGGCGACTTCGCAAATGAGGATACCATGTTTACAAATGAGGCCAACAAGAGTAATGAGTCCGACTTGGGAATAGATATTCATCGAAGTGAGTCCAAAGACGTGAGTCCAACTTAACGCGATAAGTGCACCACTTATGGCTAGGGGAACAGAAACTAAAATCACTAATGGATCCCGTAAGCTTTCAAATTGGCTGGCTAAGACGAGAAAAATAATGGCAATGGCGAGGACAAAAGTGACGTAAAGTGCGTTGCCTTCTTCGACATATTGCCTAGCTTGGCCAAGGAAACTATAGGTATAACCTTTAGGTAATTCATTATCACCGATGTTTTTTAAGAAAGAAATAGCGCTACCTATAGGTGTACCTGGAGGAGCAACGCCACTAATGGTCATAGAGTTCATTTGATCGAAATGGGGGAAAGAGCGAGGCTCTGACGTCACAGTAATGTCGACTAAGCTAGATAAAGGCACTGAACGACCATCTGCTGCTGTGAGGTAATATTCTGCTAATGATTCTGGGCCTGTTCTATTTTTACGGGCAACTTGTGGGATCACTTCATAAGAGCGGCCTTCTAAATTAATACGATTAACGTAGCCATCGCCCATCATGGCCGATAACGTCTGACCAATATCTTGCATTGTGATGCCATAACTGCCTGCAATGTCTTTTTTGATTTGAATATTGATGTTGCCTGAATCGTATTTTAGATCGACTTGAGAAAAGACAAATAAGGGGCTTTTCTTCACTTTTTCAAATACGTCCATACCGATCTCAAATAAACTTTCAAATGGATTAGAGGTAGTGATGACAAATTGTATGGGTAGGCCACTTGAAGCGCCTGGAAGCTGCGGCATTTCAAAGGTGGTAATGGCCATACCTGGAATGTTTTTGACTTCTTCACCTAAGGCTTGTTGGACTTGTTTTTGGCTCTCATTACGTTGACTCCAAGGAACAAGAGGAGCAATACCAAAGGATTGATTGATTGCTGGTATACCGACAAATGCCAGTGAGGCTGCAGCGGCAGGCTGTTTACTGATCATGTCTGTCACTAACTTCATATTAGATTGAATATAATCTAAGTTGCCTGTTGAGGGGGCTGTGCCCATCATCATCACGACCCCATTATCTTCGGTTGGTGCAAGTTCTGACGGAATGAAGCTAAACATGATGGGTAATGACATTAAAACAAAGGCCGCAAATGTGAGGACCACAGGTTTATGATTTAGTACTGCTGCAAGCATAATGTTATAACGACTCGTGACTCGGCTTAATATAGAATCAACGGTTTTTTCAAAACGTTTGGGCTCATGCTTTGACAGTAAGACCTTAGAGCACATCATTGGGGATAAGGTGAGTGCTATAAAGCCAGAAATTATCACTGAACCTGCTAAGGTGAGCGCAAATTCTTTAAATAAAGATCCCGTGATCCCACCCATGAGCGCGATAGGAGAATATACTGCGGCCAGTGTGATGGTCATAGAGATAACCGGAACGGCTATTTCCCGTGTGCCTATAATGGCGGCTCTAAAGGGAGTTTCACCCAACTTGATATGCCTGTCTACATTTTCCACCACCACAATGGCATCATCCACCACTAGCCCTATGGCCAGCACCATAGCAAGCAAGGTCATTAAATTAATCGAGAACCCAAACATATCCATAACCATTCCGATGCCTATGAGAGACAAAGGGATGGTGACAACAGGAATGATGACGGCGCGAAGGGAGCCTAAAAATAAGGTAATGACAATAATAACAATAATAGAAGCTTCGCCTATGGTTTTAATCACTTCATTGATGGACTCATCGATGGCTATAGAAGAATCATAGAGGATTTTTGCATTCATAGATGGCGGTAAGTTTTTTAAAATGTCCGGCATCATAGCTCTGGCATCTGCTGCTACGAGTAGCGGGTTGGCGGTTGGAGTGACATCAATAGCGACGACGACGGCTTCTTTGCCGTCAGCCATACCGCGAATAGTATCACGGCTTTTGGCTAGGCTAGCATGACCAATATCTTCTAGGCGGATCACTTTACCATCATCTGTGGTGGAGATGACTAATTGATTGAGCTCTTCTGCCGTGGTGACTTGTGTATTAATGGTGCTGTTTAAGGTGGTGTAATAGCTATTGGCTTGACCGGCAGCAGATTGATAGTTATTGGCCTGCAAGATATTCATGACATCACTGGATGAAATGTTAAAGGCTCCCATTCTTGCAGGATCGAGCCAAACCCGCATGCCATAAGTCACCCCTCCATAGAGATTCACTTTAGCGACACCAGAGATAGTAAATAACTGCGGAGTGACAACTCGGTTTAAATAATCGGTGATCTGACTGGCATTGAGCTCTTGGCTATTAAATGAAATATACAGTACAGAAGTTTGAGAGCCTGTTGACATGGCTATGGTGGGATCTTGTGCTTCACTGGGGATTTGAGAGCCAACAGAGTTAACTTTTGAAAGGATTTCGGCCAATGCGCCATTGGGATCAGTATTGAGCTTCATAGTGACGGTAATGGTTGATGTGCCCAAGATACTGGTAGAACTCATGTAATCAATATTATCTGCTTGCGCAATGGCTTGTTCTATTGGTTGGGTAATGAATCCTTGGATCAGATCTGCATCGGCGCCATAGTAATTGGTGGTGACTGTGATGACAGTGTTCGTCATTTTAGGGTATTCGCGTACTTGCATTCCTAAGTAAGAATACGCCCCTAATAATAACAAGAGTAAACTGATTGAAATAGCCAGAATTGGTCGACGGATAAAAGTATCAGTAAAGCGCATCGCCACTTCCTCCTGTTATAGTTTCGGCATAGTGGTTGGAGTGGGTAAGGCTGAGTTCTCCGTCACTTTGACTTTACTGTTATTACTTAAGCGAACTTGCCCTGAAGTGACAATTTTATCGCCTGCTTTGAGTTGACCTTTGACCAGTGCTTTGCCACTGGTTCTTTCTAATACTTGCACTTCTACTTGAGTCACTCGTTGAACTTTTTTTCCTTTTTCAGTTTCATTTTTAATGACATAGATAGAATTACCATAAAGCGTGTAGGTGATGGCGGTTCTAGGGAGGACTATTTGGTTGTCGATTTTTGGCAGTAATATATCGACTTCGGCAAACATACCATTACGTAATTTATTGTCGGCATTGGGGATTTGTGCTTGTATTTGAATGAGACCGCTTTGTTCAAATACGGCAGGTTCTATTGCTGTAATAGTGCCAGTAAAAGGCACTTTGGGGTAACTATCCACAAAGGTATTAATTTTTTGTCCAACAAAGACTTTTGAAAGTTGGGTCTGAGGAATGGTAAAGCGAATTTTCATATTGGTGAGATCTTCAATACCCACCACATCGGTACCAATGTTCAAGTAATCACCTAGGTTGACCTCTCTTATTCCCATAATGCCATCAAAAGGGGCTCTAATTTCTCGCCGACTAATGGTGGCTTTTAAACTCTCAATGCTTGCTTTTAATGCCAGATAAGTGGATTGACTTTTATCGAGATCTTGCTTGGACACTGAATTTTGTTTATAGAGTGCTAAATTACGTTCATAATCTGCTTTTGCGGCAGGTAATTGCACCACGCTATTTTCAAGATTTGCTTTTTCAACATCTGTGTTAAGCGCAATCAGTAACTGCCCTTTTTTGACTTTCGCACCATTTTCGAAATTGATTGAGCTAACGACACCGGCATCTTGATTGGATAAGGTTCCCCCTTGATTTGGCTCTACGTAACCAATGGCATGAAGTTTGGGTTGCCAAGTGGTGGGAGTGATATTTATCGCTGTGACTGGAAATTCAGGTTCCGGCATATTAGCAATAAACGTGGCTATTTTTTTCTTAATGAAGAGATTGAAGCCGATGACGGATCCAAAAACGAGAACAACAATGATGAGCATGACTGTAAACCATTTTTTCATATGCCTGACTGCCCTGTAATTTAATTGTTATAACAAATGTGTTTGATTAATATTAATATTAGTCGATATTTTAAAGTCTTGTTTTTTGTGAGTAAGTAAAAATATGTTTTAAAACCTTAAGTGTGTTAAGTCGAATATTGCTTAACAATGGTTATACATTAACATGAATTATTATTAATTCTTGCTGAATATAAAGAGGGAAGTGTAAAGGGCTATTTTTGAGTGAAGGGCTAATTAAGTGGCTTGTTGGGTTCGATACTTGGTTATGTTTTTCGCTTATGGTAAGCCATATTTCTGGTATCATGTTGGCTTGTTATTTCTTTATGTATTGGTTGTCACTTACTGATGAAGCTAAACCCTGGACAAAACGATGCCGTTCATTACGTTACTGGCCCTTGCTTAGTATTGGCAGGAGCGGGTAGTGGTAAAACACGTGTGATTATTAATAAAATTGCCCATTTAGTAAAAGATTGTGGTTATAAAGCACGTCAGATAGCGGCAGTCACCTTTACGAACAAAGCGGCTCGTGAAATGAAAGAGCGAGTGTCTCAATCTATGGGACGCAAAGAGGCTCGAGGCTTGTGGATTTCCACTTTTCATACTTTAGGATTGGAAATCATTAAACGAGAATATAAAGTGCTGGGGTTAAAGCCTGGTTTTTCGCTATTTGATGATCAAGACAGCTTGGCCTTATTAAAGGAATTGACGCAAAACGAGTTAGAAGAAGACAAAGACTTATTGAAAGCATTGGCGAGTGCCATTTCTAACTGGAAAGGGGATTTAGTCATTCCTGAACAAGCAAGAAAAATGGCTAAAGATGAACAATCGCAATTGTTTGCATTATTATATCAACGCTATGCTCAGCATATGAAAGCCTATAATGCACTGGATTTCGATGATTTAATTCTTATTCCGACATTGCTATTAAGGCATAATGAAACAGTGCGAGAACGCTGGCAAACTCGAATTCGATATTTGCTGGTGGATGAATACCAAGATACTAATACCAGCCAATATGAACTGGTTAAATTGTTAGTGGGTCAGCGCGCTCGTTTTACCGTCGTGGGAGATGACGATCAATCTATTTATTCTTGGCGGGGCGCGAAACCACAGAATTTGGTGTTACTCGGACAGGACTTTCCTAAACTCAAACTCATTAAACTGGAACAGAACTACCGTTCAAGTCAACGTATTTTGCGTGCGGCTAATATTTTGATTGCTAATAATCCCCATGTTTATGATAAAACGCTTTTTAGTGAGTTGGCTTATGGCGAGCCACTGAGAGTATTAGTGGCTGCTAACGAAGAGCAAGAAGCCGAGCGAGTGATTGCTGAAATTATTCGGCATAAATTTGTTGGGCGAACTCAGTTTGGTGATTACGCAATTTTATATCGGGGCAATCATCAATCTAGGCTACTTGAGCGAGCGTTAATGACCAATAGGATCCCCTATAAACTCAGTGGTGGAACGTCTTTTTTTAGTCGTGCTGAAATTAAAGATATGATGGCCTATCTGCGTCTAGTGGTGAACCCGGATGACGATAATGCTTTTTTACGTATTGTGAATCTCCCTAAGCGGGGGATTGGGCCTGCAACCTTAGAAGCGTTAGGTAATTATGCGAATAAACGGCATATTTCAATGTTTGAAGCGATTTTTGAGGCTGATCTTAATCACTATTTGTCGCCTGCAGCTATGTCTTCTTTATACCAGTTTGGTCGTTTTATTGTCGATACTGAAGAAGCGGTAACGAGAGGCGACCCTGTTGATGCGGTTAAAACCTTAGTGCGAAAGATAAATTATGAAGATTATCTTTATGAAAACAGTACGAGTGCAAAAGCCGCCGAAATGCGAATGAAGAATATTTCAGAACTCTATCGCTGGGTGACTGAAATGTTGGCAGGTGATGATTTAGACGAGCCGATGACTTTGCCTGAGGTCGTGACGCGTTTAACCTTAAGGGATATGATGGAGCGTAACAATGAAGATGAGGAAGGGGATCAGGTTCAGTTAATGACCCTTCATGCATCAAAAGGCTTAGAGTTTCCTTATGTGTTCATGGTGGGGGCAGAAGAGCGTATTTTGCCTCACCAAACGAGCATTGATGAAGGTAATGTCGAAGAAGAGCGTCGTTTAGCCTATGTCGGGATCACGCGTGCACAAAAAGAGTTATGGTTTATGCTTTGCCGAGAACGACGGCAATTTGGTGAAACTCTGCGTTGTGAGCCAAGTCGCTTTTTAATGGAGTTACCTCAAGACGATCTCATTTGGGAAAGTCGTAAACCACAAGCTTCACCAGAGCAGCAGCAGGCGACAGGGAAAAGTAATATTGCGCATTTAAGGAATATGCTTAAAAGTAAATAAAATTTAAGCACAATCGAGAGCAACAGCCTTGGGGAGCACTAGGACTTTTCCCAGTGATTGTCCCTGTCCAATGGTGATCCCTATTTCTGTGAGTTTATCTATCTGACTAGAGTGAGTGATCCCTGTTGCATTGAGGGTAAGCCCTAATGCTTGTGCAGCTAAAAAATAAGCTTTGGCGAGTTTGAAATGAGATCGACTCTCTAAATGTGTGCAATAACTGGGATCAAGCTTTAGTACACTAATAGGTAAGAAAGTGAGACTGTTTATTGCGCCATTGACACTGCCATAATCGTCAATGCCTAATTTGACTTGTAACTGAGCTAAAGATTCAAACGCATTGATATGGATATTATTATCTTGCACAAAAGATCTTTCATTAAAGAATAGAAATAACTGCTCTAAATTAAATTGGCACTTTTTTAACTGATTTTTTAGACTGCGCAATGCATGTTTATGTTTCAAATGCTGGCTGGAAAGTGACAGGTGAATTTGCAGGCATTGGGTGCAATAGGTTTGTAAATGGGCAAAATCGGCGCTGATCTGTTTTAATGCATACTTATCTAATTCAATACTTAAGTTACCTTGTTGAGCAATGTTATTAATTTGAACTTGCTTTATTTTTCCAAGTTGTGGGTGTAGCCAAAATAAGCGAGGTTCAAAAGCGGTGAGAGTTTGGTTAGTGAGGTTTAAAATAGGTAAGTAGCTAATTTGTAATTCATTGTTTTCTATTGCTCTTTTAAGTTCCCTTTCAAGTTCGATATTGTTTGCCTGTTGGTTAGATTGTCGTTGAAATACGACATAGCAACCTTTACCATCAGACTTGGCTTGGTACATGGCTGCATCGGCATTGCTCAGTATGGACTCACTGGTATCAGCGCCTTGAGGATCACTTAATGCAATACCGATACTGGCGGATGAATAAAACACTTTTTGTGTTAAATGGTAGGGCCGAGCTAATGCTTTAAGGACTCGCTCTGCGACTTCAATGGCATCTTGTTCATGGCTAATACGGTCTAATAATATGACAAATTCATCGCCACCGAGCCTAGCTAGATTGTCATTGACTCGAATGCATTTTTTTAGACGTTTGGCGGTTTCAATTAAAAATCGATCGCCTTCCAAATGCCCTAAGGTGTCATTTAATAACTTAAATCTATCCATATCAATAAAGAGCAAGGCGAATTGCGCTTTTGGATGCCTGCGTAAGTGTTTAATGGCTTGAGAGAGCTGCTCCATAAACATGGCACGATTAGGTAAATTCGTGAGATTGTCATGCTTGGCATCGTGCTGTAATTGGTACTCGATTTGTTTACGCTGTGTGATTTCTTTTTCAAGGTTTTGGTTAAGTAATGCTAATGCTTGCGTGCGTTGTGCCACTTTTTCTTCTAACTGTTCATGGCTGGCTTTTAATGATTCGGCTGAAAGTTTTCTTTCGATTGCAGTTGCAATGTGTTGTGAAACAAAGGTGAGTAATTCAAGATCGTTTTCATGATAGTTTTGGTTGGCGTTAAAACTATAGACAGTTAATGCGCCTATGATTTGTCCTTGAATAAAAAGTGGAATACCAATCCACTGGTGGATTTGGCGGGTATTATTCAGCTCAGGCGCTTGAGTATAGACAGATAGGGATGAAATTAATTCATCGATATCATTTTTATGAAGGAGTCTGGGCTTTTGATGTTGAATGATAAATTCGGTTAATCCATCTTGTAGTGCTCTGGGTTTGGGGGCTGGAGAGTTAAATTGTGAGACATAAAATGGAAAGCTTAAGCCCGTATGTTGTTCATTGAGTAATGCAATAAAGCAATTATTGGCTGCTAACAAACGACTAATGACTTTATGTATTTCGGCGTAAAACTGGCTAGTATCGATATTGGATGTTGCAAGATCGGCTATTTCAAATAATGCTTTTTGTAAGTTTTCAGCTCGGCGGCGTTCACTGACTTCTTGTTTAAGTTTTTCGTAGGCAATGCTGAGCTCTTCAGTTCGTTTGCTAATGGCTTGTTCAAGCTGCTCTTGATGTTGAAGGTGTTCTGCCACGGTAGAAATGTGCTGGCTGATAAAATTCATGAGCTCTAGATCGATATCACCATAACTCATATTTTCATCATAGCTTTGGACGACAATGACACCTGTAGTAATACCATTATTTTTAATGGGAACACCCAGCCACTGATGGCAATCGGATCCTAAACTCACGACATCATGATTATCGAGTAGTGTTTGATATTTCTTGTTATCACACAGTAGGCTTTTTCCGGTTCTAAAGACATATCCTGTGAGTCCAGATGCTAAGGTGTCAGACAAGGTATCATTTGGATAGAGATCTTGTGGGTGCGCATCTTTTTCATCGGCAAAAAAAGGAATTTCTATTTTTTGGGTTTTTGCATTGAGCGTTGCAATAAAAAAATTATCGGTGGGCACTAAGGTATCGATTGAATCATAGATAATGCCATAAAACTCTTCTTGAGAAGTGACTGACGCCGCTAAATTCGATATGGCTAATAATGCGTTTTGAGTGACTTCGGCACGCTTGTAGCTCTTCGCCAGTGCTTTTAAACGAGCAATGCGTTTATGTAAACGTGCAACTTCTCTGGCTTCTGGTGTTTTATCCCTAAACATGAATCTCGCCAATTTAAGTAATTTATTATTTCAATTCAAGCGCTATACCCGTGATACTTGAAGATGAGGATTCAGCTGGAATTAAAAGCCTTTTAGGCAAGGCTTTGAACAGCGTGCCTAGTCATTCTAAGCTGATGTTCAGTAACGCAGTATAAAAGGCTTTTAAACCAGCCCGTTGGGAGTCTGTAAAAGCACCGACTTCTGCGTTGTATCATCTTAAAAGGCAATAAGCATTTCGGCAATAATACGCCTTGAATTAGGCACTTTTACAGGCTCTGAAAACAGGCATCTTCAAGTATCACGGGTATAGATGGATTATAACCTTCAAGAAATAGATAGCTATTTGAGTATATTGATAGCATGAAATGCCGTCGCTTCCAAGCGATACTTCGTGGAGGGCTGTGGATTATCTTGGTAGATAATCATGCGGATCTGTTAAAACTTAATCAAATGAACAAAAAAATGAAAACAGAACTAGACGTAGAGGCGATTTATCCCTACTATATGCGTCGCTAACCAAGGCAGGCGCCCATAGCTCAGCTGGATAGAGCGTACCCCTCCGGAGGGTGAGGCCGAAGGTTCGAATCCTTCTGGGCGCACCAGTTGGAGAGTGTATTGGTTAGCAAGAGAGGTATTCAGTGGTGATTGTAGCTCAGTTGGTAGAGCCCCGGATTGTGATTCCGGTTGTCGTGGGTTCGAGCCCCATCAGTCACCCCATTTCTCTCATGTAAATGATATAAAATATATTCTCGGTGATTAGCGCAGCCCGGTAGCGCATCTGGTTTGGGACCAGAGGGTCAGAGGTTCGAATCCTCTATCACCGACCAAATTATTAGTGTGATAATTATAGAAAGTCAAAGATTCGGTGATTAGCGCAGCCCGGTAGCGCATCTGGTTTGGGACCAGAGGGTCAGAGGTTCGAATCCTCTATCACCGACCACTTTTCGATAAGCCTTCTCGGTAGAAGGCTTATTTCGTTATCATATATAGCAAGACAATGGTGATTGTAGCTCAGTTGGTAGAGCCCCGGATTGTGATTCCGGTTGTCGTGGGTTCGAGCCCCATCAGTCACCCCATTTTTACTGTTTTTAAGCGCTGTATTAGAAATAGAATAGCTTTAATCGGTGATTAGCGCAGCCCGGTAGCGCATCTGGTTTGGGACCAGAGGGTCAGAGGTTCGAATCCTCTATCACCGACCACTCTTTTAATAATGATAAACATTGAATTTGTCATTATGATCCAAACAGTGGTGATTGTAGCTCAGTTGGTAGAGCCCCGGATTGTGATTCCGGTTGTCGTGGGTTCGAGCCCCATCAGTCACCCCATTCTTTATTTTCTATTCGTTTTTTAGTCATTCTTTGCATTCCTCTTTTATATAGCCGTGACTATTTACCATTTTTGCTATTGATCAGCTATAAGTAATACCAATCTAAGCAAGTAAATGAGCTATTCAGAGCCACTTAGGCTTTTCAATTCAAGGCGCATTGATGCAGGAAGGGGCATTCCCTTTTAAATGAATGCAACGCAGAAGTGGAATGCCTGAGTGACTCACTTTGTGCGGGTTTAAAAATATGTTATGCAGCGTTGTCTGTTTTCGATATACGACTGCATGGATGGAGGAGGTAGAGTGACGTTTGAACCTAAGCCGAGAATCACTATTAACGTCAAACAGACGCGACCGCCATGGATGGTGGGACTGTCTGTTAATGCAGGAGCAATTAACGACCTTACCTACCGCATTTTTAATTCCCGCTGAATGATCACTTATTTACTTAGATTGGTATAAAGTAACTGGGTTATGGAGAAAACAGGCATGCAGGGATTATTCGGTTATGGTCGGTATCACTATTATTTTTGTTTTTTAGCACTCAATTTATTACTCGCATTGGAGCAGCATGCCGTTGCAAGTGATAGTGACGATAAATATAAGTTAATTGTTGCTGCTAATATGCTTGATGTGACTTCAGGTGAGATCATTCGCGATCCACGCGTATTAATAAAGAACAATCTGATAGTCAGTATTAATCCTGATACTCTACCTAGGGTCTGTTGATCTTTTCTGATTGTTTCTGCAGCAGTTTGTGGTTTCTTTATACAAGGCAGAGCTTGTGTGGTGTAGTTATTCTACATAAATAAGCGATAACGCTGTAGAAAGGGGCCACGAACGCTGTCCGTAGGATCCGGCTAAACGTGTTTTACTCTTTGTTGAGAGACATTCGCTTAGAATGACTAGGCGTCACCCCTCTCGCCGCGATTAAAACACGTTTATCTCGGACATAATTTAATCATGAAAGATCAACAGACCCTAAAGACACTCAAGTAATTGATCTTGGCAATCGTTATTTATTACCAGGCCTAATTGATATGCATGTTCACTTATCTTTAGAATTAGATGATGCGATGAAAATGAATATGGTGACATCAGGGGTTGCCATATCAGCATTAAAAGCGGCCAACAATGCAAAAATCACCTTATTATCGGGTTATACGACGGTGAGGAATATTGGTGTTTATTTGCCAACGTCTGATGCATTTTCGGTTGATGTTGCCTTGAATAAAGCAATCAAGCAAGACTTAGTGCCGGGTCCACGTATTGTTCCTGCTGGGCATTTTATTAGCAGCACTGGCGGTCATGGTGATATCACTGGTTTTGCACCAAGTGTGCGTGAGCTGGATTATCGTTCAGGTATTGCTGATGGGGTTGAAGAATTACAAAAAGCGGTGAGATATCAAATTAAATATGGTGCTAAAGTCATTAAATTCATGGCGACTGGTGGAGTGATCAGTGAAGAAGGCGGCGTACCTCAATCTCCCCAATTCTCAGCAGAAGAAATGAAGGTGATCTGCGATACGGCGCATCGAGTGGGCATTAAATGTGCTGCACATGCAGAAACAGAGCCTGGTGTTCATTTAGCGATCCGTGCTGGCGTCGATACCTTAGAGCATGGCTTTCAGTTGACCCGTGAAGATATTCACTTGATGTTGGAAAAACAGGTTTACCTTATTCCAACTGCGTTAACAGCATCATTGAGTGAACTTTATATTCCTTTTAATCAAATGCCTGATAATATAAGAGACAAAGGATTGTTACAGCAAGCAAGCGCGATAGAAAGTTTAAAGAAAGCCATTAAAGCAGGGGTGAAAATCGCTTCAGGATCCGATGCTGGCATTTCTCAGCATGGTAAGAATGCCAAAGAGTTATATTATTATGTTAAATATGGTATGAGCACATTGACTGCGATCCAATCTGCCACCATACATGCTGCGGATGCGTTAGGGGATTATGCATTAGATGGCGCTAAGGTGGGCCAAATTAAACCGAGTTATGAAGCGGACATTATTGCGGTTTCTGGTAACCCACTTCGTGATATTAAGGCGTTACAAGAGACAGTGTTTGTGATGAAAGCGGGCCGTATTTATAAAAATCTTACTGCTGTTGATGTTAAGCATTTAAAAGGTGAACAGAACAATGAAACAGAATGAACTTGAATGTCCATTATGTGCTGAAGATAATGCATGTGCTGTGGTCTCAGGTCAAAAGGTGAGTGATTGTTGGTGTCATCAACAAACATTTTCTGATCGAAGACATTTTGCCCATTTATCAATTAATGAACATCAGTGTTTATGTCAGGCTTGCGTCAAACAAATGAATAAAAGTGAAGGGAATAATAGTGATACTGATAAGGAAAGTTAATATTATACCAATTCCATTATATAAGTGATCTTTCAGCGGGAATTCAACATGCTGTAGGCAAGGTCGTTAATTGCTCCTG
>NZ_CANLZC010000107.1 GCF_947495455.1 uncultured Shewanella sp.
TGAGCTTATTATGGTTGTTTGGAGTATTTTACCTCAAAACCCTTGATGTGGCTGCTTTATATAAGGGGACACCTAAGTATTCCTCCCTAATCCCCGTGACACTTCAAACAGCAGAATCCAGCTGGAATTAAAAACCCTTTAAAAACATCAAATAAATATAGCTATAATCCCACCAGCAACCTTTTTACTTAAATAAGCCAAACTAAAGCCAAGTAAACATCTTCCACTCTTGGCTAAAATACAAATAATAAAAAGTGCTTATAAAAATAAAAATTTGAATATCATTAATAATAAACTGTTTTATTCATTATGACGCCTTTAATATAAAACACCCAAAATATAAATAAGCATTAATATAAATGATTAAATACAGAATAATGAAAAACAAGATGGTACCTAGACTCTCGATATAGTCGACTCGTGAATATAGAGTTAAGAGTATCGAATCAAGAATATCATCAATAACTCTCTTTCAAGCCATAGCAACTCACTCAACACCAATATGAACCAGAGGTTAATGAATTTCAACTTGATGATTAATTAACCCAACAAATAAAGAAAGAAGACATTTTAATCAATTAGTTATCCTAAAAAAGCGAATAATGGGTAACAAGCATCATTTATATTAACACAACAAAAACACAAATAAACAATAAAAAAACAAAAAACCACAAATATTAACCTTTGCTTTGTCTAAGCAAAAAAAAATGATAAGTGCAGAGATGTGTGCTATTTTGCTGTGCTTGTTTTTTATAAAAGATAATTTTACAACATTTAAAATAAGATAAATAAAAATGCTTCGAAAAAATATGAATGTTTATTACCCATAAAAATAATATCATTATAAGCGAAATTATTCGTATGCAATTTATTTCATTGCTTATAAAACATTCATATTTTGTTGAGCAATCACATTCAACCAAATACTAAAACCGTTCCATGAACGAGTCTAGGTTTGTAGTGAGGAATAACAAAATGTTAGAAACTATTGTTAATTTTTTAAACGATTTACTTTGGGGCAAAGTGTTAATTTATGGGCTAGTCGCAGCAGGCTTGTATTTCACCCTTAGACTAGCCTTCATACAAATTACTCATTTTAAACACTCTGCCCAATTGATGCTCAAAAGCCGTCAAGGTCCTACGAAAGAGGGACTCACATCCTTTCAAGTGTTTTGTACCAGTATGGCTGCGCGAGTCGGAGCGGGTAATATGGCCGGTGTTGCAGTGGCTATCAGTGCAGCAGGGCCTGGCGCCATCTTTTGGATGTGGCTCATTGCCATACTCGGTATGGCCACAGCCATGGTTGAGTCAACATTAGCCCAAGTTTATAAAGTTCGAGATAAAGACGGACAATTTCGCGGGGGGCCTTCATACTACATGGAAAAGGGTCTTAAAATGCGTTGGATGGGGATCCTTTTTGCTTTCTTCCTCATTATCGCCTTTGGGCTCGTGTTTAATGCCGTTCAAGCCAATACCATTTCAGGCGCCATGAACAGTATTTTCGATATTGCACCTACAACAGTGGGGATCACCTTAGTTATTTTTAGTGGGCTAATCATCATAGGTGGACTCAAAAAAGTCGCTAAAGTCTCCGAAGTCATTGTTCCAGTGATGGCTATTGGTTACATTGGTATCGCTTTTATTATCGTACTAATGAACATCAGTGAGTTACCTGCTATCTTCATGTTAGTGATCAAAAGCGCTTTCGGTGTTCAAGAGGTTGTTGCAGGCGGTGTAGGTTATGCTATTGCGCAATCTATGCAAGCAGGTATTGCCCGTGGCTTATTTTCAAATGAAGCCGGTATGGGGAGTGCAGCCAATATAGCAGCCAGTGCTTCACCTAATCCCAATCATCCAGCTTCACAAGGCTTTATTCAAATGATGGGCGTGTTTATGGATACTATTGTCATCTGTACCGCAACAGCAGCCATCATTTTATTAGCAGGTGATGTTGGCGCAGATAATGACGGCATTGCCATTACGATTCAAGCTCTGACAAACCATGTGGGAAGCTGGGGCGGCATTTTTATTGGGCTTGCCATCTTACTTTTCTGCTTTACGTCCATTATTGCCAACTATTCTTATGCGGAAACAAATGTACTATTCTTAACCCGCAATAACAAAAAAGCACTGCCGATCTTCAGAATATGCGTCTTAGGCATGGTGATGTTTGGCGCCATAGCAAAAATCAGTTTGGTTTGGAATTTAGCCGATCTGTCTATGGGCCTAATGGCAACCGTTAATATCATTGCATTACTCATGCTTTCTAAACTCGCAATTAAAGTCATTAATGATTATCGCTACCAATTAAGGGCTGGGAAAACCCCCACTTTTGATAGCAATCAATTTCCTGAACTAGCTAACCTCAAAGGGGACATTTGGAGTGGCACCCCTCACCCAGAAGAGATCACCTCAAGTGGTGACAACATCACTGAGCCTACCAAAGCCTAACGGCGCTTTCCTGTTTCATCTGTGTATATAAAACATAAAGCCACGCTCTTTGAGCGTGGTTTTATGTTAACATCATAATCAAACCATTAGCGCCTAGAGTTCAACAGTGAAAACAAACCTGATCACTCCCGAAGGATTTGACAAATTAACTAACGAATTAAATTACCTATGGCGAGAATATCGACCAGAAATTACCAAAAAAGTCGCGTGGGCAGCCAGTTTAGGAGATCGTTCTGAAAATGCTGATTATAAAGAAAATAAACGTCTTCTAAGGCAAATAGACAGTCGTGTTCGCTTTTTAAGAAAACGCATTGAAACATTAAATGTCATTCACCATAAACCTGAACAAAATGGAAAAGTCTTCTTTGGCGCTTGGGTTGAAATAGAAAATGATGATAAGGCAAGCATGCATTTTCGAATCGTAGGACCCGATGAAATTTATGGCCGCAATGATTACATTTCTATCGACTCCCCTATGGCGCGAGCTTTAATAAAAAAAGAAGTCGATGATGAAGCCATTGTTCAAACCCCCACCGGCCCACAAACTTGGTACATTAATCGTATTTCCTACAGTGATAGCTAAATCAATATAAAAATACTGAACAAGACCAACCCACTCTCATCAAGCTCATTTAATGATTAAATTAATTACAATTTATTCCTTTCTAATAACACTGTGATATATTAACAATGCTTTCATAGTGTTAATGATTGCTTTACATTTTGAATGACTATTATTCCTTTCATCATTCCTTAATACTAGACCGTCATCGACACAAAAAAACAGCTATATTACAAGAAGACTGCCTGCTATCTGCCCAAGCTATAACTTAATCGCAATGCAGTAACGCTAACGGTCAACATTCATTACAGTCGAATAAGGGACAAAGCATGGGACAAGAAACCTCTAAAATACTCATCGTAGATGATGACATGCGTTTACGGTCGCTACTTGAACGCTATTTAGTGGAACAAGGCTATCAAGTACGTGGTGCAGCCAATGCAGAGCAAATGGATAGATTATTAGAAAGAGAAAATTTCCATTTATTAGTCTTAGATTTAATGTTGCCCGGTGAAAACGGCTTATCCATATGTAAGCGATTACGTCAAGATGATGACCAATTACCCATAGTCATGCTAACAGCCAAAGGTGATGAAGTGGATCGTATTATCGGACTCGAATTAGGTGCCGACGATTATTTACCTAAACCTTTTAACCCAAGAGAGCTATTAGCGCGTATCAAAGCTGTTATGCGCCGCCGTGTCACTGAAGCACCTGGCGCACCAGCTCAGGAAGAAGAAGAAGTCCACTTTGGAGAATTCACCCTCAATCTGGCCACCAGAGAAATGATAAAAGATGGACAGTCTATTTCCCTTACCAGTGGAGAGTTTGCCGTATTGAAAGTACTGGTTAATCATCCAAGAGAATCCCTTTCTCGAGACAAATTAATGAATCTAGCGCGTGGCCGAGATTATTCGGCATTAGAACGATCCATTGATGTACAAGTATCCCGCCTAAGACGCCTTATTGAAAAAGATCCCGCAAACCCAAGATATATACAAACCGTGTGGGGATTAGGTTATGTCTTTGTGCCAGATGGTAGTGAACGACACTAAATGATGAAAGTTTCTTGGTGGCAACGTTTCATCCCCCATAGTTCATTTAGTCAAACTGTGGTTTTGATTGGGTGCTTGCTTCTCACCAATCAAATTGTGTCATATATTTCGGTCGCCATTTATTTTATTAAGCCAAGCTACCAACAAATCAATCAACTGATTGCACGACAGATAAAGCTACTCTTCATTGATGGCGTTGAAGTCGGTCGTGAACATTTAAGCATGGTCGATGCTCTAAATGCCAAAGTACGAAATGACGATGGTATTAAGATCTACAACCAAAAACAAGCAAGAGAAGCTGGTGTCAATAAAGCCACTTACTACAGTTACTTTTCATCACAAATGTCTGAATACCTAGATGGTCCAGCAGAAGTCCGTATCGCCCAAGGTGCCGAATTTCAAATATGGATCCGTCCTCCACAAGCACCTTCTATTTGGGTTAAAGTCCCTTTACAAGATATCAGCGAACAAAACCTATCACCATTAACCCTTTATTTAATGGTCATTGGCGCCTTAAGTGTTGCAGGCGGATGGTGGTTTGCTCGAAAGCAAAATTTACCTTTAAAACGATTACAAACTTCAGCCTTGGCCGTTTCTAAAGGTGAATTTCCAAAAGCACTCCCTTTAACAGGATCAAGTGAACTCATTGCAGTGACTAAAGCATTCAATCAAATGTCATACAGCATGGAACAATTAGAGCATGATAAGGCACTGTTAATGGCGGGTATTTCTCACGACTTGCGCACCCCTTTAACCCGTATACGTTTGGCTTCAGAAATGATAAATAGCCAAGATGAATATTTAAAAGAAGGAATAGCCCATGACATCGAAGACATGGACGCCATTATCAATCAATTTATCGATTATATCAGGCAAGATCAGTCTTCCAACTATGAAATAGCGCAAGTTAACGATATTATTAAAGATGTTGCTAATTCGGAACACAATAGAAACGGGATCATTGAAATCGATCTCGCCGACCTACCCAAAATCCCAATACAAATCGTAGCAATAAAACGCGTGCTCAGTAACTTTGTTGAAAACGCATTTCGTTACGGCAATGGTTGGATCAAAATAAGCTCCCAATTCGATGGCCAACGTGTCGGTTTTAGTATTGAAGATGATGGCACAGGCATAGATGAATCTCAAATACCTAAATTATTTGAACCCTTTATACAAGGTGACAGCGCCCGTGGCAGTATAGGCTCAGGCCTCGGATTGGCCATTGTTCGGCGTATCGTCGATCGGCATCAAGGCAAAATCGTACTCAGCAATCGTCCAGAAGGGGGACTTCATGCTCAAGTTTGGCTGCCTCTGGAATAGTACTTTATGGCATTATTTATTTTTAAATTCTTTATTAATAACTCTTTATTAACAATAGGTATTTATGATTGTTTTAAAAATACTATCCACAATATTTAAAGGCCCAGATCTTCTATATAGAAAAAATAAGGGCCTTAATTTATACCAAATAATAATTTTTCAAATCGTCATTTACTTTTAAATTCTGTAGTTATAGCTCCTTCAATACAGCTTTTTGAACCATCTAATTTTTGATTATTACTTTTTTGACTGGGACTCAAACCAACTCCAAGCATAACCACAGCTAAAGCAAGCCACTCCAATAAACTATAATTTTTCCCTTGAAATATTTCATATAAAGCTAACCAAATAAATGCCAAATTTGTTAGAACAGAAACCCTAGCAGAGGCTTCAGGGCTAGTTGCTGCTAGAGTAATCACTTGTATTCTTAAAGCTGCAATAGCTCCTACGGCAAGTACTGGCCACCAAGTAGGCGGTAATGGGGGCTGGATAATGCATAAAATAATTGCAATGATCACACATGAACACAGATTATAAATTGAATTTGTAGTCTTAGGGCTTTCTCCTTTACTTGATAATAAACCCAAAATGATAAAAGAAGCTGCATACGCTATAGCTGCAGAAAGCGCTAAAAGCTGCCCTTGATTGAAATAGCCAGCACTAGAATCACCGCTAACTAACAACATAGTTGCCACTCCAATAAAGGCAAGTAATGCACTTAATCGTGCTCTAAAATGAGTAACAGCATAAAAAGTTGCAAATATTGGGGCTGTATTTAAAATCATTGATGTCTCTGCCGCACTGGAACCTTCTGTACTCAAAGCTAAATAATAAGCACCAAATGCCCATAGACCCGCTACTAATCTTAAGCCATGCAATGACAAAGATGCAAGTGGAAGCTGTCTTGGAGGTGAAAGACAAATTCCGACTATATATTGCCCCATCAGTAGCCATAATGGATTTAACGACCCACTTTCAGTCGAGATAATTATTATCGCTGTTGCAGCTGAAAGTAAACTGGCTAAAATACCTAAAATTATGCTCTTCAATATCTTATTTCCAATAATATTCCATGGAAATGAAAACCAATACCACTCGAAAGTAAAATAACATAGCTTCCACTTGGTGGTTTATTCGTTATCAAACCAATCCAAGGATCTGCACCTCCAGCATGCCCATGTTCCGTTTGATTAATTCTCATTTGTGGAATTTTAAGTTTTTCAGCCAAAGGTTTAAAAATTTTTTGGTCTCCTTGATTGCAAAATATTTCAAAGTTATCTGTATTTGGGCATTCATTTAATAAATTATGTGTAATGCTAGCCCAAGCATTCAAATATTCTTCACTTAATTTTGGTTTTATTTCAACAGGTAAATTCCGTTTCACTATCCCATTTTCAGAACCATAGTACTGATGACAAAATGCACGTGTTTGTCCGTTGGTTGCAAGAATACGATGTCCTGTTTCTCCGTTACTAGACACCAGAAGAGCTACGGCGCCATCTGCAAATTTCCTCAATGCAAAGTGATTTGGCTCAGAAGAACTAATAGTTTTAGATAAATTATCCGCACTAATAACAAGTATTAACCCCTCCATATTAGAGGCTAATTCTATTGCCTGTCCCATAGCAGCACATCCAGCCGTGATATCAAAACTAGAACATGTTAACCCTAATCTTTCCCCTATAGCGGCCGCTGCACTAGGGAAAATATGACGTATACCTGCACTTGCAAAAATAATAGCCGATATTTGGCAAGTTTTAGGGAGTCTTTTTTCCATTACTTTTTTTGCGACATAAACCCCCATTTCGATTTCATCATAATAAGGTTCAACAGCTACTCCAAATTCATTTATTGTAGAACCTACATGCGTTGCAATAGACACAATACTTGCTTTCATCACTTAATATCCTACATCTTTTACAACGGTTCTAATAAGCCTTCTACGCTCACCACCGGAATATCCTGTTGCTGCATGTAAAACAACTCTATTGTCCCAAATTAGGATTTGCCCAGGTTTCCATTGATGCGACACTTGATCTCTTAATACTTCATCCAATAAATCTACATAATGTTTATGTTGATCTTTATCTAGGTTACCTTCTATATACAAAGGAGATAAAAACAATGTTTCATTTACCCTTGGATGCTTATAAACTAGAGGATGTTCAGCTTTGGGAAGATCTAAAAGAAGTTGTTTAAGAGTTTTCCCTACGTCTTCAGGCATAAATCGATATGTATTTCGTACAGCATGTAACATTTTATATTGTCTATAAATTTGTTTTTTATTTTCAGAAATACGTTTCCATGCCAATTGCGTATTGGCAAAAAGGGTTTCTCCTCCATTAGAAGGAACATCTAGTGCGTGCAACACAGTATACGCTGGAGGCTCTGTCAAGAAGCTACTATCTTGGTGCCAACCTTCCCCAAAACTAGGAGTTGCTGCGGTCATGCCATCACCAAAATTATCAAGTAAAGTCACTTCTTCTGGAAAAGATTCTGGACGATATTTTGATAACTTAAAAGGCAAAACCTTTCCTAATTTTTTCGATAATTGAACAAATTCTTCGGGTTCAAGTTTCTCCATCATATCTATGCAAACAACGCCATGGGTTGATACTAACTCGGCGGTAAGTTCATCAAGACTTATTCTTTGAATCATATGCATTCCTTTGCTTCTGTATATGTAGAGCGATTACCTACCGATAATACTTCCCCCGATAACACCCCATGAAGTGCTGTTACAAGACGATCAATATCTTTAATCTGATGGCCTACGGAAAGAGAAATACGAATAGCACCTTTACCACGAGCGATAGTAGGGTAATAAACAGGAGTAGTCACAAAACCATAATTATTAAGTAAAATTGCTGCCCCATCAATAGCCTCTTGAGGTCCAGAGAAAGGAATAACTCGATATGCAATTGGTGTTTCTCTTTGTTCTGTTACTATCCCAATTTGATCTAACGCAGCATCAAAACGATCTAATCGAATTTTTAATTGATGTTGTAAATGTTCATATTCATTAATATCTGCAAGCAAACGCATTGCTCCAAGAATAGCTCCTTGTGCTGACACATCTAAATTACAAGAAAACCTATCTGATACTGAAACAGATAACATATTTTGTGTAAAAGATTTAGGTGCAGACATAAAGCCACCAGCAGCCCCAAATGCCTTTCCGAGTGAGCCCGTTATGATCGTCCTATTGGTATATTTTTCCATAGTCTCCATTGCTTCACCTCTTCCATTTGTTCCGCGCATACCTACGGAGTGAGCATCATCAAACCATACCCAACCATTCTTGTTTTCATCAAGAAAATTTCCAAGTCCCTTAAAATCAGCAAAATTCCCCATAGAGTAGAGACCATCTTCAATTATGACTACTGGTCGTTTTGTTGTTTTAGCAAAAGCACTGGCAACTGCAGCTGTATTTTTACTTTTAATGATTCTTTTGGGATCAAAAGCACCTGCAATTGCAAACTGTACAGTTGCATGAACGTTCGGGTGTACTATAGCCGTTGCATCTAATTTTTTAGATGCCAGTCCTGCAGCTACAGCTATATTTGCCGATAATGTTGTAGGATAAAGTCGACTTTCCGCATCACCTGTTTTCATTTGAGATAATTTTTGAGTAATTTCATAAACCATTCCAGTACTCGCTCTAGCTGATGCTACACTGGAATGTAAAGCACCAAAATTACGAATGGCATCGATTGAACTATCAACAACTTCAGGTCGTACATTTAAAGAAAAAGGACTATTAGATAAACAATCTATAACCCATTGAGAGCCATTTTTTGTTTTTATTTCGATTTTACGGTTCTGTCCACAGCGAAGAACATTTAAACCATATAAATTATTTTCTCTTGCTTCAATATCATTAAGATTTAATGACTCATTTTGAACTGATATTAACTTAGACCAGTTAATTTCATGCGCTTTCATATATTAGCATCCTTGTTATAAAATATAATTTTCTAATCCATTATTGTTTATTAAACCGGTAAGATTTAATAAATTGTTCTTATTTAAAACCTGTTCATTCCTATTCATTTTCACATATTACATCCATGATAATTATCTATTTTCACCAAAAAGATAGATTCACAAAAGTATGATAATGAAAACTACCATACCCAACACAACATTATCACAGAAAACAACAATGTCTTTTTTTACAACAAATTATCGCAAACAACTTCACACTTTAACTAATTTACCACTACGCCAGACTCGACTTTAGTCTGATTAAATATTGACATTCAAACAGAAGATGTATAGTGAATCTGTCAACGATCGACTAAAAATATCATTTATTGAATAGAAAATTAGAATTTTACGCACAGTGATGACTTTATTTATCAGATATTCACTATTTAACAACTAATATTCTCTACCGGAGTTGTAGCCTAAATCTAAGAAACAACTTGGCCACCCTATGATCTTGTAAGTGCCAAAACGAAACAGACTACATGGGAAAATCCAAACGCAAAATAACTAACAGGAAAAGTATAACCAAGCATTGGTTGATTGAGATTTGATCACTTTTTAGCTAGATAAATCAGCCATCAATGCTTGGCATTACAAATGCCCATTATGGCTGCCGAGGTAGGGCTTTCGATTCCGTAATACAGTAATTAAAATCGCCCTCATGCTCAAAGGCATATCTATGTTGTCACTACGGGCAACTGAAGGCTTCATCAATTCTCCGTTTCGACTTATGAATGTACCCTTAGCGGGGCCGAATTTCACTTTTATAAGCAAGCGGACACAAGACTGTAGGTAGCCCCCCAAAAAGCGCCATTAAGGCGCTTGCTGTAATCCATTTTAATTGCTTACAATTCGGCTAAAACAGCTTCTGCTTTGCTCACTTCAAAGCTTTTAGGGGCTTCTACATTCAGCCTAATCACGACACCATTGTCTATCACCATGGCATAACGCTGTGAACGTAGGCCACCAAAACCTGCGGTATCCATCTCCAGCCCTAAGGCTTGAGTAAAACTGGCGTCACCATCTGCAAGCATCATTAACTCTGATGCATTTTGCGCCTTCCCCCAAGCGTGCATAACAAAGGCGTCATTAACTGACACACACGCTATAATATCGACCCCCTTTGCTTTAAATTCATCAGCTAACACCACAAAACCCGGTAAATGTGACTCTGAACAGGTTGGCGTAAAAGCGCCGGGAACAGCAAATAAAACCACTTTTTTATTGGCAAATAACGCTGTCACATCATGGTTAATCATGCCATCTTTGGTGAGTTCGCTTAAAGTCGATGTTGGCAGTTTTTGACCTATCGCTATCATGATTATCTCTCGCTCATAAAATTATCTCTAATGAACATGAATAATATAAAAGATCATCACAATATAATACCAAGATCCCACTTTTATTCTTAATGCAAAAAAGCCAAGCGTCAGCTTGGCTTTTTTCTATACCTGTATACCTGTAATCATTCAAGTAACCCAGGTAATTAGGGCCTAATATATCAATGATTAAAGAGACTTTAACCAATCAGTATTGAAAGACGTTGATCCCGATGTGAGGGTCACATATTTCTCTGTCGATTTAGCAGACCAACCAAAAATGGTATTGTCAGTAAATTTAATGTATTCCAGTCCCACTACCTCGGTGACTTTAAAGGTAAAATCACCACTGACATCATTTAAATTACCATACCACACGCCTTCAGCAGAATACTGTAACCCGTAACGAGAAATATCAGGCACAGAGGCAAATTTTGCCGTTTCAAATGTTTTTTGTGATACCCAATCACTTAACGAAGTGTACTTGCTTAACTCATAACTCCAGTTAGCATCATAACCGTCAGTGGTGGTCACTGCTTTCCAGTCAGATAAGTCGGTGCTTTGTGATTGGCTCTCTGAATAAGTCAAGGAACCACCTAATGAAGCTTTATCTGATACTGACGCATCAACCTTATAACTTACACCCGACGTAGTGCTAATACTACTGCTGCCATTAGCATTTTCAGGCGTACGTTTAAATAACGTCATGCCCGCATTCGTATCTTGGGACACGTCAATTTCTGGCTTAACGTATTTTAAGTAATAACCACGCTTAGAACCACTTGAATTATATTTCATGGTAGGATTTGCACTGCCATAAGGGCTGACAAACATAGTGGTGCCTGAGTCAGTCCTGTAAGCGGCATAAGAATAACCATGGATCACATTAAACACTAATGAATCATCATCATAGCTATAAACATTATTGGTAACGATCGCAGCATAGCATAATTGCTCGTCGCTGGATTCACTGGGGCATTCATAGCCGACTTCACCACCTGTGGTTGAGGTAGATGTGCTATACAAAGAATAAGAAGGGGTTAAGTAGTCATCTAACGTCTCGGTGACATTTGAGAACATCTCAGTTTTATCAGTCTCTTGAGTACTGGTTGATGCCGTTGATGCAGCACTTGCCAGTGCCACATAATTTGACACAGTGGCACTGTCACTGTCTTCTGAACTCGCACTATCGCTGCTGCTTTCAACATCCACGTTTTCCGTACGGAAAGTGCTGATCTCATCACTGCCATTAGTTTGCGGATTAATAATGACCACATCAGCATCAAAACTTAACGGCTGCTCAGCAACAGTCTGGGCATCCATGTTTTCCAGTACAATCAGCTTATTCAGCTTTTTAGCTTGAGCGATATAGGCATTCACTTCATCATTATCTGCAACGCCTGCTAAATCGGCATAAACAATATCCGCATTCGTGACTTGCTCATCAATGCTGCTGGTATCATTTTCATTCTCTGCATCACTGGCCACTAGGCTGCCATAATGAGATTCAAGAACCTGAGTCAAAGAACTTTGATTGCCCGTAATATTCAATACGGTTTTATTAAGCGTACTTGAAGTATCATCGGCATAAGCATTAATACTTAGCGCACTAATAAGAACACTCAATAAGGTCTTTTTGCTTATTATATTCATCATATCTCCAAACTTTATTATTTTTTATTGGGTATAACGTGGTTTAACGTAAAGTACATATTCATCTCATTAAGCAGCTTTACCTAGGCAGGCTTGACCTCCATTAAAGAAGAGCCGTGATATGAAAATCAACTTCCCGCATAAAAGTGAGATCATCTAGTTGATTAACTTATTTTTAGATAAGCTCATTTAGAATAATTATTCTTCTATCAAATAAAATATATATTTATCGCCAACACAGCCCAACATAATCAATTAATAGCAAGTCAACACATTGATATAAATAACAAAATAATTAAATGCAATCTTATGTAAAGACGCGAAAACAATCAGTTATTTTGTTTTTTTATTTAAAAAAAAACAAATATAGTTATAAAATTGTATAAAAACTTGATCTCATAAAATAAATAAAATAACTTTTATATATAAAAAATAAAAATAACAACTAATACCAAAGTCTCATATTTTACTTAAACAATATTCTTGACAAAGAAATAAGTAATATAAAAAGAAGAATGTCAACACGCTTAATCTTAATAAAAGTGCATCCAACGTAAAATAAAACCCATGACAGTGATAATCACTATTAATCACTAGGATTGAATAATAAAAATGTTTATTTTTCATTCAGACCGACATTCTATTTCACAAGCATTGAAAGATGATATCAAAAAATAAGCAACTAACAGCGAATCAATAATGGAAGCGATATTGGCTCTAAAAGAGAGAGCTATCAGCGACACTGGTTTTGTTCCATCTAGCTTTTTATAAACCATGGAACTGGGCAGACAGCTATTGCTCTTATAAAAAGTTCAATGGATTTATATAAACGGAAGAACAAATGTAATACAAAAGGATAGGAGTTAATTCTAATTTAAAAGCATAATCACACCTACGAGGGATAGCAGAATAAGTAAAAATCTGAACACTGGTGATAGTCAACAGATGATAATCAACAGCAATGGGAGAAGACACATTATGCTAAACCGATTATCAATATTTGCCGCCAGTTTTTGCCTCATCACATACACACTCACTAGTTATGCCACTGAGCCTAACTTTAAAGATACACAAACCTTATTAACAGGGGAAAGTGTACAGCATTTTGTGCTCAATGATCTTGATGGCGATCACCGCTTAGACATCATTTGGCAAACCCACGATGGCGACGTCAAATACAAGTTACAAGACAACCAAGCCTTAGTGAATTTTGATAGTCTTGCAGGGACTAAATGGTTACTGCGATACGACAACGATGATAATGACAAATACATCGATTTTTTTAACGACGGCGGCGTCATTGAAACCTATAGCGGCAGCCAATACAAAATCAACAGGATCACAGTGACCGAACTTAACCAATTAGAATTCTGTTCCGATGATTACAGTGGCCTACATCGTACCGATTGCAAATGGATCTACCGCGTGACTGAAATACTACCCAACATGATGAAAGGCATAGATGAACGTTTAGGGGAAGCTTGGACCGCGTATAAATTAGTGGCTGGATCATAACGCAGAATGGCAAAGAGCCACCGTGACATCGGTGGCTCTTCTATGGAGTTGTTCGAAATATATCAGAAAACGACCCCTTTCATTTCAGTTCACCACAGGCAAAGTGCAAATGGGTAAGAAGTGCACAGTTAAAATAGAAAGAAAACAAAAATATAAACGAAAGAGGTTAATTGTAATTATATTAACATATGTTAATATAATTGTTTTTTTGCAGTAGACTAAAAAACAATGACACGAAAACTATTAACGATCAGGTCTTTTTTATTATCAATTGTTGCGTTTATATTCTATTCAACATCATCAATAGCGCAAGCAGAAGATAAATATCTATGGTGTGATACTTGTGACACTGTCTCTAAATTAGAAACACAAGCCAAGCTGAATGCCGTAATTGGAGAAACCATTAACATTTATGTAATGGGTGTACCATTCAACCAAATGAAAAAATACGAAGTCACAAAGACTTTTATAGGTTACTTAGAAGTTGATAGCGGTGGCGAACCCGATGGACGTGGTGGCCACATGGGAACAATAAAAACCCCCAGATATTCACTAACGTTAACTGAACTCAACATAGAAAGCAGTAAAAAAACAACATTCAATGAGTTAGTTAGCGTAACAAAAGCGACAGAAGATTTATTACGAGCAAACCCAGTGCCGCCGGAAATAGCAGGAAGTGTATGGGAAATTGTTGGACAAAGTTATAAAGAAACCGAAATATCAAATTACTATAATGGGAATCATAGCCTGATAGAATATACAACGTTAAGGTTCACCATGATGGCACAACTCATGAACGTCCTTAATCCAGGAACAATGACCATAGAGTTCACTTTTAGCGATAATAGTAGTGCTGTCTTTACTATTTCTTATGCAAACAGTAATGGTGATTTAGTGTTGCGGTTTAAAGAGGGTGTCGACTCTAATGGGAATGTAGTTAAACCTGTTTTATCCAAGGGCACTTATGTATTTAAAGATCATGGCTCTTATCAAGCTTACCAAAAGGCATTAGGCGCACTAGGTGTACCTGTGGTGGACGGATCAGCCTCAACATCAGCAGGAAAGGTTGTCTGTTCTGGCGGAGGACAAATTTATACCTGCATATATACTTTCTAAACTAGAACGTTAAGTAACTGATAACACTTATCAGTTACTTAAAATTAGTTATCAATATTTCTTTTCTTTTAAAAGCAGCATACCCACATAAAACAAACCAAGTAGTGGCATCAAACCAAGAAAAAACCCTATTAAAGCAACAATCTTAGGATTGTCTGTACGTTTTTTTCCAAGTATATAACTCACTCCCCCAAAAATAACCATAAAAAGCAACAATGCCATTGCCATACTGCCTACCATATTGGCATTATACATCATGCTCTAATCCCTCTAAGTTGATAATAATAAAACCATATAACAAACAAATATTACATATTATTAATATACAAAGAAAGAAATTTAATAAATTAATTCAATGAAGATCATAATCGACAGCCATAAATAACAGAAATAATGTGTCGCTATACCGAAAGCTTAAACAGCAATTTTGTTATTTCAACCAAAGTATAAATTTATAGTGCTTTATGTACTAAAAGCGTGCATAAAATCGCTTCTTAACCTGACAAACCGCAAGACTCTTTGATTGATGTAATAGTAGCATGTTGTTTTGTTACAGATAAAATCGAGCATTTTTAATGCTCGATTTTTCAATAAGAAATAACCTTGAAACCTCCAATGTATATGGAAGATTAGCTCACCTTGCATCCCATTTTCTTTTGAGTTCGATAAAGCGTTCATTTTCACTTAAATCGATATCAGCTTTTATCATTTTCTCTAAATAATCTCCAATATCGTAAGGCCACTTGTTAACATCATCAGGTAATACGATGTTCAGAAGTAACAAAAGATCATTAGGGTATTTTTTAAGTATGTTTTCATCATTCAAGTAGATATGGTTAGCGCGATCTAACTTAGTTAAGAACGGAATGATTAGGTTCACGACTTCAGGGAACTGATCTTCTGACCAAAATGCAATATCACAAAAACGGCCAGATACAGCAGGAGATTTAGCAGCGAGCTGTTTAGGCCACACATTTGAAATAAGTTCTCGAAATGATTGCAACCATTGTTCTTTGTCTTCATTTTCACCAAATCTAGCCTGCCATAATACTCCACATCTAAAGTCATCACTTGCTTTAATCAATACGTCTTTTAATTCAAGATCAGATACCCACCTTTCATCCTCATGTTTAATTTTCCAAGCTGAATAAATTAATCCCACAATAGCATTTTGATGACCTAAACTTTCGATTTCTCCTGTGCATGCTAATTCAAGAATACTTGGCTTCAAAATAGTAAATAATTCTTTTCCCCTAATTCCTCTCCGTAAAACACCGTCCCAAAATGCCTGACGATCTTCTTCTACAGAAGAATTTAATACTGAAAGCAAGTACTTTTGAGTCCACTCTGGATCAATCGAAAAGCACCAACTTAATCTACTGGTAAGTATAACTATTGCATAACGATTTAAATTATTAGGTAAACTTAATAATTGGTTAAGCAATGACAAGAAATGTTCAGAAAAGCCTTCTCCAGATTCAAAAGTACAAGATTGCAATAGTGCACTAGTTAAATTTCCCGTTGGTGAGTTGATTGATTCCATTAACCAGTCGGGAGCTTTGCTACCTCTTATTATTGAAGACGCGCCAGAATCGGGCTGTATCGATATTGCATCAATTAATTTAGAAGCTAATTTACAATATGTGGCATGATAGTTGTCAGCAAGAGCCTTTGTGAACCTCTCAAACCAGTTTGATACTGAACGAAGTATTTTTACCAAGTCTATACTCGTAAAACGAGACAAACGCTCAGCAATTAATGCTATAAATCGGAGGGTATCATTCTTACGGGTTTCAGCGTAAAGAAAAGTATTCCAAGCCCAGTCAACAATGTTTCCTTTTTTTGCCGAATAAGTTAAAGCGTTGAAAGCTCTAATCGGCTTTGCTTGTGATAAACCAAGAAACGGATCTGATTCAGTTAAAAAATCAATCTGTCTTCCAGATAATTCCTTGGCTCTTTCAAGAATAGAAGCTAATGGCTCATCAACTAACAAAGAATACTCTGTATTTTTAGTAACAAAACCACCACTAACCTCGAGGGAACGTACTGCATCTTCTGCATGCTCAGGCTTCCATTCAGGCGCATCATTCCTTAATCTATCAATCGATTTTTCCGTATCTACTGTTAAATCACAACCATTTTGTTTAAGCCAAGTTACTCTGTCCAGAATATCCCTAGCTTTCCTCTCATTAAAATTGTCTTTCTCTTCCTTTGTCCAAGGATTAGGCCCTTGCAATATTCTATTTTCGATTGAGGTACGACTACATTGATCAAGTCCTTTCCATCTGGCAGCGAAAGCGAGAAGCAAGTCTCTAGCATGATATCTATCCCAAAATGCATCGTCTGAAAGTTGATTTAAAGTAACACTAATACTTTCATTCGGCACCAAACAGGTTTTCCCTAATGCCCAAATCCTTAACCTAGCAAAGATAGTACTGTCACCGTATGGCCACTTCAAAAGCTCCTTCAGAGCAGCATCCAGATCAATCGATACTAATTTCTCTAAGTAAGAAACAAACAGCAATACCCATGCTGTTAAACCATGAGTTCGACTATACGGATCCTCTGTATTTTTATCGGGTGTTAACGAACAGCTCAGATTCAGGCCGTATCCCCCTATTTCGTTTTCGAGTTCAACAGCAATCTCAAGATTGCGTCTCAAAATTTCAACGGTACAAATTATCCACTCATCAGGAATTTCTAGCTTTCTAGGTAATTCTGGGTAATGCACATCTAAACGAATTAAGTCTTTTAAACTAATCTGATCCCGATTAATATCATATGAGATGCGGTAAGGAGGGTTAACCGTGATATATGGCTTAGTAACCTGTGCAAAATGCCGTAATTTTCTGGGACACCAGCCATTGTTCTTTACAACTCTTTCCAAAGCAAACCAATTGAGTTTTCCCCTTTTATCAATTTGTTCAAAGCTATCCAAAATGTAGCCCCATGCCTGATTGAATGTACTATCCATATTTTGAGAATGACGCTCAAATTTTGACTTAAGTACAAACTGAACTCTAGGGTGAAAACATCGCTGCTTCGTAACCCACCAGATTACTTCTGGCTGTCCTGCCACTCTGCTTAACCAATATGTTAATATGTCGAGCCTTTGAGGCAGGGTAGGTAACTGAGAGAATTGGGAATCCCCCCCTCTAAATCTGATAACATCTTGTCCTTGTAATCCTTTCATATCATGTGAATTAGACTCAAAAGCATCCCATGCATCTTCGGGAACTTCACGTTCATTATAAACATCATCAGGATCAACATGCTGTGGTGTATGATCTGAGTCCAGAGAGTAAAAGTGAAATGGATCTACATCATCAGCTGGGCTTTCTGCTCTGAATAAATTCTTACGAGGAGTTTCATATCTCAACTTAGAATCAAACACATGAAGCCAAGTAGCAGGAGCTAATACTTCACTATTAGCAAACTTTTTTGCGCCTTCGATTGTAGAAACAATATGCGCAATCTGACCGCGTTCAAAGGGCTGTAAGAGGTGAGGTCCCTCTTTTGCTTTAGCGATAATTCCTCGATACCATGCATCCGGATCAGAGGCTCGCTCTGCCCAAACTTCCAGAGTATTCCAAAGCGCAATATGGCCATTTGTGTCATCATATGCAATCGCCTTTACTCCTTTATGGTACCACTTTGAGCTGGCGTAGCTTTCATCACCAGATTGAAATGCATATATGTCGTTAAGATAATTTGAGTTTTTATTGAGTGCTTCTAACAGATACTGAATTGGTGGATCGTCCGCAGAATAGCCTACAAAAACTACGACATATTTTTCCAATATCCCTTTGACAAATGAAGTAGCCCAACCATTAGCCAAGTAAGCATCTCCAAATTCAGAACTTGATAGGACGAAATGGTTGCTTACAGCACCTGTACCATCCTCGTTTACTTTTCCATGAAGATATACTGTGCCATTGAATTCATTTGAATGATTAAGATCAGGTAATCTTGGGGGAACAAAGGTATGTATATTTGGTTGGCAAAGATCAAATAAACAGTCAAAGTTAGTTGTCACTAAACGTACTAAGCCATCCTGCGTTGTAGCTAATTTAAGCATCGTTTGGTGGGCACTGAGATCAACTTTACCTTCAGGCGTGAGAGCCTTAGCAACTGATTTATATATATCTCTCGTTAAGAACTCTCGCTCCAGCAAGCCAAATATTCTATCAGCCGAAACTACTCCTTCTACTCCAGTACTATTGGTTATTTCTTTGGCAGCATCTATGAGCTTCAAGGCAGGACTGCTTGCTTCTACACCAAGCTCTAATGTTACAGATGAAGCGAGCCCAAAAAAGTCGGCAAAACCCGCTTTTGCTCTCGAAACGGCGTTGTTGCTTAAATCTAAGGAACCATTTGGTCATTCTGTGATCTGATCTTGTCAGTACGAAAACGAGACAGA
>NZ_CANLZC010000108.1 GCF_947495455.1 uncultured Shewanella sp.
TCATTGTGTCACCTATATTGATATGAAACTGATTATACAGTCTCTAAGTAGGTGGCCAAATTCACTATACCTCTTCACTCTGTACTATCTCTGTACTATCTCTGTACTATCTCCGTACTATCTCCGTACTATCTCCGTACTATCTCCGTACTATCTCCGTACTATCTCTGTACTATCTCTGTACTATCTCCGTACTATCTCCGTACTATCTCTGTATTATCTTCATAAAAGTTGATCTTGTGTTGTTTAAAATATCTCCCCATATTAGTTACGGCATTAATCCGTACAACTGGAGGTTTTATGGCAATGGCAAGACTAGACATACGTTTGGATGAAGACATCAAAGCGAAAGCGGAGAAAGCGTCGGCTTTACTGGGGTTAAAAAGTTTAACTGAGTATGTAAGCATTAGGGATGAAGCTAATGTATTTGATCGTTTTAGTGATTTAAGCTCTGCGCGAGATTGCGTGCTATTATTACGCTAACACGGCTATCTTCTTTTAAAAACATCGTCTGAGTTAATCGTCTATGAGCCTGAAGAATTATTTAACGGTATTAGTCATTGGACTGATTTGGGGATCACAGTTTATATTTCAAGAGTTAGCCTTAGGGAGTTTCTCTCCTATTTGGATTGGTGCTATACGGGCGGTTATTGGTGCTATTACCTTAATAGTCATGTGTCAATTACTCAAAATAAAAAGTACCAGCAGTCAATGGGTTTTATTCAGTATGATAGGTTTATTTGAGGCCGCTATTCCTTTTGTGCTTGTTCCTTGGGGACAACAGCATTTGAATAGTTCTATTGCTGCGGTATTAATGGGAACTCTGCCATTTTATGTTTTATTACTCGCGCCTATTTTTGTTAAGGGAACTAAGATCCATTTAACGCATATTATAAGTCTCCTTCTTGGGTTTAGTGGCTTGTTGGTGCTCTTTTATCCCGATTTATTCGCAAGTTCGGGAAAAACAAATTTAGTCAGCGCTCTTGCCATTATTACGGCAGCAGTGTGCTTTGCTATTGCACTGCTATTACTCAATCGTGTTAGTCATGAGCACCCTTTAATTGTTGCAAGAAATGTCCTTTGCATGGCGAGTATTCAGCTTCTTGTCATTGCATTTATCACCAATATAACAATGCCTTTTGAATATAAAGGATTGTCTGTAAAGGCAATATTCTCAGTTTTTTACTTGGGGGTGGTCTGTGCGGGTATTGTTTACTATTTATATATGAAGAGTATTAAAAATGCGGGGCCTGTATTTACCTCAATGACGAATTATATTGTCCCTGCGGTGGGCGTTTTCATTGGTGCACTAGTCTCCCATGAGCCTATTAAAATCAATACTTGGATCGCGCTGGTGATTATTCTCAGTGCGTTATTGATAAATCAGGTGTTCTCTTTGAACAATAAAAAATAGCGCTCAGTAGCTTGAAATATCACGAATACTCAGCAAATCTTGATAAGGTTAACATGAAAGAAAAACCTAGACACGTGTCTGGTGTTCGGCTCTTAACTTGGTTGAGGGCTTTTTACTTAGCCGAGGGCTCTCTACTTGGTTGAGGATTTTCTACTTGGCTGAGGGCTCTTAACTTAGCTGAGGGCTCTTATTTTTAGGCTGAGGGCTCCTAGGGTTTTACTTTACGGCTGAATGTGTCTCATTGAATTTGCAGGCTCGCTTTATTATGATAAAAGCGAGCCTTGCTCTTTAATAATGAAAACTAGCCTTGCAGAAGCGAGATATCGGCGACGTGTAAAAACTCGTTACGCAGCTGAGTCAATAGCGCTAAACGATTATTCTTAAGGGCAACATCATCACTCATGACCATGACATCTTCAAAGAAAGTGTCGACGCTATCACGCAGGGCGGCCAATAAGCTTAAAGCTTGCTGGTAATCACCCGATGCAAATAAAGGCGCCAGTTGTGGCTGTAGCGTGGTTAATTGCTTTGAAAGCGCGATTTCAGCGGCTTCGTTCAGCAAACTGGTATCGATACTGCTTGGCAGTTCACCTTCCACTTTGGCCAGAATATTGGATACACGCTTATTTGCGGCAGCGAGTGAAGCGGCCTCTTCCAGTGCTCTGAAGTGGGTGACTGCTTGAATACGGCTATCGAAATCAGCAGGCTTGGTTGGGCGGCGAGCCAGTACCGATAAAATCACATCAACGTTAATGTCTTTATCTTGATACCAAGCACGGAAACGTGCCATGAAGAAGTCTAATACTTGTTCGCAGGTTTTATCATTGCTTAAGTTACTACCGTGCAGGTCTTGAGCTTTGGCAATGAGTTCGACTAAATCAAGAGGAAGCTTGTTGTCGACGATAATGCGCAAAATACCGATAGCGGCACGTCTGAGTGCGAAGGGATCGGCGGCGCCTTTAGGGGCTTGGCCAATACCAAAAATACCTACTAAGGTATCGAGTTTTTCAGCTAATGCAACACAGATACTGACAGGTGCTGTAGGCACTGTATCGCCTGAAAACTTAGGCTTATATTGCGCTTCAATGGCGTTAGCAACAGCATCTGTTTCACCGTCAAGGCGAGCATAATGCATACCCATGGTGCCTTGAATGTCAGTAAATTCCATGACCATATTCGTCATCAAATCTGACTTTGAGAGTAATCCAGCACGGGCAGCGTCGGTTTCATTGGCATCAATGAGCGGCGCAATAAATTCGGCCAGCGCTGATATACGCTCGGCTCTTTGCTTTAACGTGCCCAATTGTTTTTGAAAGACCACGCTCGCTAAGCTGTCTAGACGTGATTCAAGGCTTTGCTTCTTATCTGTCTCAAAGAAAAACTCAGCGTCGGCTAAACGAGGACGAACCACTTTCTCATTACCTGAGATGATCTGCTGTGGATCTTTTGACTCGATATTCGTCACAAAAATAAAGTGCGGCAGCAATGCACCTTGCTCATCAAAAACAGGGAAATACTTTTGATCGCCTTTCATGGTATAGACTAAGGCTTCGGCAGGCACATCGAGGAATTTTTCTTCAAAATTGGCTGTTAATACCACAGGCCATTCAACCAATGAAGTGACTTCCTCAAGTAAGTCATTCTCAAGATCGGCGATACCATTGATTTTTAAAGCAGCGGTTTGAGCATCGGCTTGAATGATTTGCTTACGGGCTTCATAATCGGCGAGCACTTTACCTTGCTCTTTGAGGGCTGGCAAATAGTTGTCAGCATGATCGAGCTCAAAGCTTGCTTGTCCCATGAAGCGATGGCCACGAATGATGCGGTTAGACTGCACGCCTAATAGCTCACCTTCAATGAGTTCACCGCCTAATAGCATAGTGACAGTGTGTACTGGGCGAATAAATTGCGTCTTACTGCTGCCCCAACGCATAGGTTTAGGGATTGGCAGCTTATCCAGTGCCCGCTGGGCCATTGCAGGCACCAGTGACTGGGTTGCAACACCCACTACTGAAGCTTTGTGAAGCAACCATTCCCCTTTGTCTGTGACTAGGCGTTCGGCTTGTTCAACACTGATGCCGTTTCCACGAGCCCAGCCTTGAGCCGCTTTGGTAGGATTGCCATCACTATCAAATGCTTGTGCTATTGCTGGTCCGCGTTTTTCAACGATTTTATCTTGTTGGGCTGTGACTAAACCTTGAATAGAAAATGCTAAGCGGCGCGGCGCGGCGTACCATTGGCTCGATTCAAAATTAAGTTCAGCCTTAGCGAGTTCTTCTTTGAAATTATTCAAAAAAGCCGTGGCGAGAGTGCGCAGCGCCTTTGGTGGTAATTCTTCGGTGCCTATCTCTATGAGTAAGTTCTCAGTGTTCATTTATTTTACCTCTACTTACACATAGGGAAGCCAAGAGCTTCACGGGCTTGATAATAAGATTCTGCAACACCTTTAGCGAGTGTGCGGACACGTAAAATATAACGTTGGCGTTCAGTGACTGAAATAGCATGACGGGCATCGAGTAAGTTAAACGCATGAGAGGCTTTCATGACTTGCTCATAAGCGGGGAGTGGCAGTGGCTTTTCTAGTGCTAATAATTTTTGACAAGCTTTTTCACATTCATCAAAGGTGCGGAACAGCACATCAACATCGGCATGTTCAAAGTTATAAGCGGATTGTTCGACTTCATTTTGGTGGAAAATATCACCATAAGTCACACGGCCCATAGGGCCATCTGTCCACACAAGATCGTAGACACTGTCGACTTCTTGAATGTACATGGCAAGGCGCTCTAGGCCATAGGTGATTTCACCTGTGACTGGGCTGCATTCAAGGCCACCAACTTGTTGAAAATAAGTGAATTGTGATACTTCCATTCCGTTAAGCCAGACTTCCCATCCCAAACCCCAAGCGCCTAAGGTGGGCGATTCCCAGTTATCTTCGACAAAGCGGATATCGTGGACTTTTGTATCCACACCCAGTGCTTCCAGTGAGCCTAAATATAACTCTTGAATATTGTCTGGTGACGGTTTTAAGACCACCTGAAATTGGTAATAATGTTGTAAGCGATTAGGGTTTTCACCATAACGGCCATCAGTTGGGCGACGACACGGTTGGACGTAAGCGCTGCTCATTGGCTCTGGACCTAATGAACGTAAGAAAGTTTGAGGGTGGAATGTACCCGCGCCTACTTCCATGTCTAAGGGTTGTACTATCGCGCAACCTTGCTGCGCCCAATATTCTTGCAGGGTCAAAATAAAGCCCTGAAATGTTTTTACGTCGTGTTTGGTCGTCATTGTTAATGCGCCAGGCCTTAATAGAAAATGGGACTGATTATACCCTATGTCGGTTATTTTTTACCAGATGTGAAGGTGGGCTTTTAAATGGAATATCGACTCAAAAGACACATGAATACTTTAACATTGTCTACAAATGTAAAGGCCGAGGGGGAATGCGGTGAGTATCATTACTAGGTTATTGTATATCAATCACTTTACATCGAACTTGTGGTTACATTTTAAAAAACGAAATGTGGGTAACTCCTTATATAATTAAGGGGTGGTTATTAATATAGGCTCAAGCCGTTATGTTTAAATTTAATTGTCATCAGTTCACTCATACGATAGAGAAAGTGAATACATATTGTCATCAACATCATTGGTGTTTATCTCAATGGTGTGTGTCTAAACATAGGTTAACCTATGGCAATGATGCTTTTACTGAATTATTCCATCTTCCGAAGGATTTAGTTGCTAATGAGCCACTTGAAGCAGAAAAACATAATGATAAAGATAGTGACGAAGAAGGTGTGAATGGCGGGTCTTTACATTAGTGTATTTATTTGCAGCTAACTGAGTTATTTTGAAGGGACGATTTTTATAATAAATTTTTTATAATAAGTAAGGGAAGCTTAAATGGATGTCAAACGTTGCAGTTGGGTGAGCGAAGATCAAGAGTATCAAGAATATCATGACAAAGTGTGGGGCAGGCCTGTTTATGATAGCCAAGAACTCTTTGCTAAATTATGTTTAGATGGTCAGCAAGCGGGTTTATCTTGGTTAACGATTTTAAAAAAACAAGCCAATTACGAAGCGGCCTTTGCTCAGTTTGACCCCGCTAAAATTGCGTTATTTGATGATGAGAAAGTTGAATCTCTAATGCAAAATCCCGGCATTGTGCGTAATCGCTTAAAAGTGAATTCCATTATAAAAAATGCGCGCGCTTATATGGCCTTTACAAGTGCGGGTCATGATTTTTCAGCATTTTTATGGAGTTTTGTTGGGGGGGAGGTCAAATATAATGCCTTTGTTCATGGCTCTGAAATTCCGGCACAAACAAATGAATCTGTTGCTATGTCAAAGGCATTAAAAAAATTGGGTTTTAATTTTGTCGGCCCGACGATCTGCTATGCATTTATGCAAGCGGTAGGTATGGTGAATGACCACACTTTAGAGTGTTTTTGTTATAGCGAAGGCTAGTTTTCTATTGAGCATATCAGAATTATAAAAAAGCGGAATGTTCCACGTGGAACATTCCGCTTTTTAGTGTCGTGATTTTATCAACTTATACTGTTTTATCTATTTTTCAAAATAAAATGATTGTCTTTTGGTTTCATTATTTTGATTGATAAGGTTCATGGTTTCACTGTTATATAATTTTCCATTTACCATGGTAAAAACCACTTTATCTGTGGTGCGAATATCCCTAAGCGGATTGCCATCTATCACAATTAAATCGGCTAGTTTACCGACTTCAATTGAGCCTAAGTGCTTATCCATGCCAAATGTTATTGCTGGGTTAATGGTGGCGGTTTTCAAAACGTCCAAGTTATTCATGCCGCCTTGGGCGAACATCCACATTTCCCAGTGTGCGGCTAAACCTTCACGTTGCCCGTGTGCGCCTATATTAGGATGAATGCCCACATCATTGAGTTGCTTGGCCACTTTGGCGACAGCAAAGTGATTGTAGTGTTCATCCGGTGCTTTGGTGCGGCGCATTGCCCGTGCATTGAGAATATCGGTTGGCACATATTGAGAGAGCCTTGGATGGCTCCAGACATCCGTTTTATCATACCAGTAATGTTCACCTGAGATACCACCATAAGCCACGACTAATGTGGGCGTGTAACCCACTTTTGTTTGGCGCCAAAATTGTTCAACATCTTGATAAATTTTAGCAACAGGTAAGGAGTGCTCAACCGTAGTATGGCCGTCAGCAACCATGGTGAGGTTATGCTGTAATAAACTGCCCCCTTCAGGAACCACCATCATTTTCAGTTCTCGTGCAGCAGCAATGACTTGCTGACGTTGTTCACGTCTCGGCTGATTGTAACTTTTGACGCTAAAAGCGCCCACTTTTTTCAAACGTTCTAAATGAAATTTTGCATCATCTAAGGAGTCAACATGGGAGGTGTAACCCGGTAGGTTGGCACCATAGAGAATGGTACCCGTGGAGAATAATCTCGGTGCAGTAATTAGCCCTGCTTTTTGTTGTTCAGCGGCGGCAAATATTTCAGTGGTATCATTGGAAGGATCATGAAGCGTTGTTACGCCTAGAGATAAGTTTGCGTATTGTTGCCAGTTTTGTTGGGGGATGATTTCATCTTCACCCTGTGGCCCATGAGCGTGAGCATCGAATAATCCTGGCATTAAGGTTTTGCCGCTGATATCTATGACTTGTGCATAAGTGGGTACATCAACGTCTTTTGCTTGACCCAGCTCGACAATATGATTGTTTTTGACAATAACAGTCCCCTTCTCTATGACTTTATCACCTTGCATAGTGATAATTTGTCCGCCTACAAAAGCGATTGTTCCACGTGGAACATCGGCTTTTTGTGTGAAACCCAGTTCAGTGACTTGAGGTTCTTTTGGTTCGAATTTTGAATCGTCATTAAGATAACTGTTTTTAATATTGGCTTGGTAAAGCTCTGGACCTAGCGTCCAGTAGACTTGCTGATTATTATTACTCCAACTGATGCTTTCTCCGGCTCTAACACTGAGTTGTCTTACTGGCAGGTTTGTGGCCTTGGGGCCAATTTCAATGGTTTCAGCATGTTTGGCAAAAGGTGTGATCCACACTTTAAAACGCTCAGCAAAAGCCAGTTCCTTGCCGTTGGGGGATAGTCTAAATTCGGTGGCATGTTTGCTCGTATAATGGATCTTTTTGTCAAAGCCTTCCAGATTAATGGATGCGAATTCAGGTGTTTCTCCTAAGTCCATAAAATAGACTCTATCGTTGCTTGCACCAAATTGGGGTTGATGTCCTGTTGATGTAATTTTCTTTGCTTGTTTGGTTTTGATATCGAGGCGATAAAGACCGGTATTTTGAGACCATGTCGAAGAGGTTAGGAAGCCCCCTTTTACCTTGCGGTATACGATAAATTCACCATTAGGAGCAAAGGTTGGTTCCACATATTTTCCAGGCTCTTGAGTTAAAGTGGTGACTTTTTGGTTTTCTATGTTGAGGATACGAATGCTTCCTTGCTGTTTATCGTCCCAAGTGGTGAAAACAATATGCTTTCCATCTCTAGACCATTGAGGGTAAAGTTCTCTTAACTTGGGGGGAAGGGAAGTGAGGCGAGCATGTTTTTCACTTTTTAGATCCCTTATCCAGAGCTTACCTAATGCTTCAAAGATGACTTGTTCTCCATTGGGAGAGACTTGCGCCATGCGTAGCATTTTGACATCAAATTCATCATTATCTATGTTTTGCTCAAAACGAACGGCGGGTTGAACGGTGCGTTTAGCATCGACACTAAAAGGAATTATTTGAGTCTGTTTTGATTTTAGATTGAACTTATTTATTTTTCCGTTAGCCCAAAATACAAGTGATTGATTGTCTGGTGTCCAAGACATGTGAGGATAAACACCGTGAATAGCCCAAGTTTCTTGCATGTCTCTGTCTAATTTGTCATACAATTTCTCTGTTTTACCCGATGCTAAGTCGAGTAAATATAGCGATGACTGAAAGCCGTCTCGTTTGATGTAGGCGAGTTTCTTACCATCAGGACTGGGTGTCGGTCTTATCGCACCACCTGTACCTTCAATCAGAATATCGATATCGCCCGTTTGCGTATCGTATCGTTTAATTTTGTAAATGCCTTTCACTGAGTCTTTAGAATAGTGAAAGGTTTTCCCTGGTGTGGCATCTTGGCTGAAATAAATATAGCGGCCATTCGGTGAGTAGGCGGGTTCACCTAGATCTTTTTGTTCGTTGGGGCGTTCTGTTAACTTAACGCCATCGCCTCCCGCGACATGGTATAACCAGACTTCACCCGCGCCCAAACTACGGCTGCCGGTAAAGTGTTTTCGTGCCACAAGGTATTGCGAATCAGGGCTCCATGCCGGGCTATTAAGGAGTCGAAAGGTCTCAGTAGTGATAGGGTGTTGCTCACTGCCATCGGCTTTCATTAGCCAAATATTGTCTCCGCCATTCTCATCGGAAGTATAGGCTATCCATTTTCCATCGGGACTGTATACAGGTTGCATTTGCCAAGCAATTCCGCTGGCGAGGACTTTAGCTTTACCCCCTGTAATGGGCATTTGATAAATGTCACCGAGTAAGTCAAAAATGATGTGTTGGCCATTAGGACTCACACTCACATTCATCCATGTGCCTTCATTGACATTAATATCGATTTCATTCAGTGGTGCGTTTTCTGGAGCATTAACATGCCATTTCTTTGAGTCTTCTTCATTGGCAAAGGTCGATGTTTGAATACCGAGTGGAAGGGCGAATGCAATTGCGATACTTAAGGGGGTTAATCTTTTTTTCATTATTAAAAAACACCAATGGCAACTTATTTATTTGGCGTTAGTTATCGCACAAAACACTTAACATTAATACTTCATTTTTGTTTCAATTCATTATAAAAAGGAATATATCTTCTTGATACCTCAGAATGCTGCCTTCGGCTGATAAGAGTTAACTTGTTGGAAGTGTGAAAAATGCATCGACTATTTACGTGCTTTGGAAAATATGTATTTTGAAAGCATCACGGGGACACGGGAAGGAGATATAAGGGATATAAAAGGGGGAAGGTAGAGGGCTGGCAACCTCATTTGGAGCTTGCCAAACTGAGTATTATGCAGAGCCTTTTTTAATCAGGTATCGGTAGGGTAATACTGAGGTGTCACTGGCAATGAGAGTGTGATCCATAAATTCACAAAAGCTGGGAATATCACGAGTTGTTGCAGGATCATCGGCAATGACCAGCAATGTTTCCCCATTATTTAGGTTTCGAACAGATTTTCTGAGCATCATTACGGGTTCTGGGCAACGCAGGCCCAGTGCATCAAGCTGGTGCTGTGCTGTGTCAAAGCTGTCAGTTTCAAAAATGTCGCTCATAATGTATTGCTCTTCATCACAGGAATAAAATAAAGAGGCAATTTTACGCTAGCTTGTGGTATTTTCCAACACTATAAAATTGTATCAAAGGTTCATAAGTGTTCCACGTGGAACACTTGAATAAAATTGACAGGGATCTTGTATATTCAATATCTGAACTTAACGATTAGAATTGATAATCGATACCTAAACTCCATTGAGAAATGCTTATACCTTCAATAAGACCAAATGTGGCACTGTTTGTTATGTCCTCTAAGTATTCAAAGTTGACATGGACACGAATATTAGGAGTTAATGTGAAATTCGCCCCTGCTCCTAGTACGTAGGACAAATAATATAGATGTTCCTTATTATAATCATGGTGATATTCATAATCGGCCTCTGAATAGCTTAATCCCGTTTTGAGAGAAATAGAAAACATGTCATCGAGTGGGATTGTCCATTTAGGGGTTAGAATATAATTAACGATATTGATTTTGTTGAGATCATTGTCTTGTTGCTTACTTTTGGCGGATATTTGTGTTGCACTTAATTCAAGAGCAAAAATATGATTAAAATCATAACCTGTGTATAGCGTTGTGCTTAATGATGGACTTAAATCGCCATCTGACATATTGATAATATTGATTCTTTTAGGTTTTATATCGGCCCAGCCTAATGCCGCACCAATATAGAGCCCATTGTTCGAGCCTTGTGCATAAGAAACTTGTGGCAGTATTAAGGAAGTGCTGATTAGACAAGCTGTTATAAATCTTTTTAATGTCATTTATTTTAATTATTTCTCATTAAATTTGGTGTAAATTTTAATCATTCGTATCGTGATTGATATATTACTTTAGTCTTGGTTAGTTTTGTGAATATAAGGGTGATGATTTTTGGTTATATGGATACAAGTTATGTCTGAATGATATCGTGAGTAGCTTGTAAAAAAACGAAGCTGCTTTTATTCATCTATATTTATATGATTTATATAATATATAGAGGGGCAGTTTATGCCAGTCTTTGATATAGGGATTATCGGTGTTGGCCCAGCAGGATTAAGTATTTTACAGCGTTTATTATCCCGTGCCAAAGCATTGCCTTATAAGCCAAATCAAAAAATACGTATTGCGTTATTTGAGCCTAACCCACCCGGTACAGGAGTTCATTCGCCTACACAATCACATTTTCTTAGTTTGCACAGCACCGCGATACAAGCAGATCTATTCCCTCAATCTGAATATTTTATTCATCATGGATATCAATTAAAGGAAGACATTAATAGCATAAACGGCTTGAACTTTTTTCAATGGTGCCGTGAACAGAAAATAAAACTGAATGAGTTTAATCAAGTTGTTGCTCGAAATGGCCAATGGGTACAAGGTGAAGCTTGTAATGCTGCTAGAGAGGTTGCAAAAACAGACTACCTTCCTCGTTACTTAGTCGGAGAATATTTAGCTTATTGCTATAAGATATTAATGAATGCGGCACCTGAGAATGTTGAGTGCGAGCTCTTTTCATTTTTAGTGAATGACTTAGAGTTAAGTGGAACATCTGATTACCAAGGGTTTATTGTTGTCGATGAAAAGAAAAATATTCAGTTAAAATCGCTGATTTTAACTTTAGGATATACAGGCAAGCGGCGACTTGATGAGAAAAAAGGGAGTCGTTCTAAAAATGAAATACACATACATTACCCTTTACCTTCTTTAGAACATATCAAAGAAAATGAAACGGTTGTAATAGAAGGAATGGATTTATGTGCGTTAGATATATTGTCAATGTTGACGCTAGGGCGAGGTGGAAAGATTAAGCTTAAATCTGAGCCGTTAACCGCTCAATATGTTCCATCGGGGCTTGAGCCACGTATTATATTATTTTCTCGTTCAGGGTTATTGTTACGTTCTCGTCCTGAGATTACAAAAGATTTAATTGGGTATCAAACGTTACTATTTACACCTGAGCATATGAGGCGTTTAACTCACCATCGAAATCATCAGTTAGATTTTCAACGGGATATATACCCTATTATTTGTCTCGAAATGCGAGCTATTTATATATTAACAAAGGTAAATTCAGTAAAAGCACAATATGCTAAAACATTCGTGGAGCTTGCCAGTTTGAATGATAACTTAGCCCAATTTACTTCCTATTTGGTCGGGTTGGAAAATAAGTATGGTGCTTTTGCTATTGATGAATACCTGTTAACTGCATTACCAAGCTCTCTATCGAAGAAAAATTATCAGGATTGGTGTCAGGATTTTCTTCAGCAAGATATTCAAATGTCTATCCAAGGTATATTAAATCCAGTTAAAGCGGCATTAGAGGTTTGGCATTATATTGTACCTCAGTTGAGAATCCTTGTTGAATTTGAGCGACTGAGTCCCTCTTCTAAAATGGCATTTTTTACCTCATGGTATTCCATAATAAAAAGAACCCTTGGAGGACCTGAAATGATCCGTAATTTACTGTTATTGGAAACGATGAAGGCTGGGGTTGTTCAAATTAAAAGAGGGAGTTTGAGCCGAAGGCTGGATATTAGTCAACCTCTTCATTTGATGACACTTGAAAATGAAAAATATCCAATTGACTATTTAGTGCACGCACATTTACCTAATAGTGGAGCTCAAAATACAGATTCCAGCGTATTGCGCTGTTTAATACAGTTGGGAATGATCCATACTGAAAATTTGAATTATGCGGGCATGGATTGCTTGCCGATTAATCGACAATTTCGACTCATATCAGCAAAGAATAAGCCAAATGAGAATATATGGGTATTAGGGCCAGGGCTTGAGGGAATAACCTATTTAAATCATCATTTACCTTCAACAGCAAAAACGTCTATGGATTTCATTAATGCTGATAGCATTGCAAAACAAGCTTTAAATTATGTTATGAGGTGACCATGAGATAAGAGTGGACTTTTCTTTTTACGAGAGATGAAGTCTCAGAGGCTGACTTTAAAATAAGACTTAAGCCATGTCGTTCTATCATGAGGTGAGTTCAGCCCATTTTGCTCGAGTGATATGGTATAAAGCACTGGGATTGAGCTCTATGTCTAAACCGCGTTTTCCGCCACTGACATAGAGATTTTTCAGTTGGCTCGCAGAGCTATCAATAAAAGTCTTAAGTTGTTTTTTTTGGCCGATAGGGCTGACGCCACCTAATACATATCCTGTGCTACGCAGCACATCTTGAGGTTTGGCCATGTGCGCTTTTTTACTGTTCGCGGCTTTTGCGAGCTGTTTTAAATTGAGCGTTGAATTCACGGGAATAATGGCAACCACTAATACGGCATTATCAATTTGGGCGATTAAGGTTTTAAAGATAAACTCGGCTTGAACCCTCATCTTTTCCACTGCTTCTAATCCATAAGATGGGCTGTTGGGGTTGTGTGAATATTCGTGTAGCGTAAAGGGGATACCTTGGTGGGTTAATTGTTTTATCGCAGGTGTCATAGTGTTTTTTCCATTACAAGTACATCGACATTTTTGTAATTGACTTGCTCGATGGCTTGCCATCCCAATTGTGTATAAAGGCCACCGCTATGATCTTCTGTTTGAAGGTATAAGTGGCAGACTTGATGTTGCTTGGCGAGTTTAATGACTTGGTTGATTAATCTTGTGGCTATGCCTTGGCCACGGTAGGGCTTATCAATATAAACACCACCGAGCCAATGTTCTTTTTCTGGATAAATATCCATTTCTCTGAATTTAAGTTGTGCGGCGCCCAGTAAGATGTCATTTTCAATGATGAGGACAATAAGTGGTAATGTATCACGGTTGAGGTAATCGGCTAATTTGAGTTCCAAGGCTTCAGTGTTGCGGCCTGTACCTATATAGCCCCATTCGTCACTGTACCATTTTGCAATTTGTGGAATAAATTCTGGTTTATCGGCGAGTAAGTGTAATTCCATTTCTTCGTTAACTTTTACAAAAGGTGATATGCAATGTATATCACCTTTTATCATTTAAATACAATGTATTGACTATAAAGTTGCCGCCAATTCGCAGCCTTGCTTTATGGCTCGTTTAGCATCAAGCTCTGCGGCGACATCGGCCCCACCAATAAGATGGACGCTTTGCTTGGCGTTTTCTAATTGAGTGTGTAATTCTCTTAAGGGTTCTTGCCCTGCACAGATAATGACATTGTCAACATTTAATATTTGAGCCTCTCCCGCAATATGAATATGTAGGCCGTTATCATCTATTATTTTATATTCAACATTATTGATCATATTGACTTTTTTAGCGGCGAGTCCCGCTCTATGAACCCAACCAGACGTTTTGCCCAAATTCGCTCCTACTTTGGTTGATTTACGTTGTAATAAATACACTTGTCTATGTGTGGTGGCAGGTTTTGCTGGGATTAAGCCGCCTCTATGTTCCATGTTTAAGTCGACTCCCCACTCTTTCATAAAGGCATCGATATTTAAACTGGGTGACAGACTGGAATCATGAGTTAAATATTCGGCGACATCAAAGCCTATTCCGCCTGCGCCGATAATGGCAACTTTTTGTCCTACTGATTTTTTATCCTGCAATACATCTAGATAGCTCATAACTTTTGAATGTGTTATACCTTCTATATCGGGTGTACGCGGAGTGATGCCTGTGGCTAGAATAATATCATCATAGCCTTGTTCAATCAGTTCTGGAGCTGTGACTCGTTTATTCAGTACCGTTTCAACATTCAGTTTTTGCGTCATGGTTTTGAAATAACGTAATGTTTCAAAAAACTCTTCTTTACCCGGTATTTGCTTGGCGATATTAAACTGACCGCCTACTTCAGCCTTATCGTCAAATAAGGTGACACTATGGCCACGTTGTGCCGCGACTGTGGCAAAAGCAAGTCCTGCAGGACCTGCGCCGACGACGGCGATACGTTTACTGACTGGTGACTTGATATAAACGAGCTCGGTTTCATGGCAAGCGCGTGGGTTAACGAGGCAAGTAGTGAGTTTCATGCTAAAGGTATGATCTAAACAGGCTTGATTACAGCCTATGCAGGTATTGATCTCATCGGCTTTGTTGGCCGCTGCCTTATTGACAAACTCAGGATCGGCGAGAAAAGGACGGGCCATTGAAACCATGTCAGCGTGGCCTTGTGATAATACGGACTCTGCTATCTCAGGTGTATTAATTCGGTTAGTGGTGATAAGTGGAATAGAGACTTCACCTTTTAGTTTTTCAGTGACTTTTGTAAATGCGGCTCTTGGTACTTTAGTGACAATAGTAGGAACTCTCGCCTCATGCCAGCCAATTCCTGTGTTAATGATAGTGGCACCAGCTTGCTCTATTGCTTTAGCAAGTTTAACGACTTCTTGCCAAGTGCTGCCTTTTTCAATGAGATCTAGCATGGATAATCGATAGATGATAATGAAGTTAGGGCCGACTTTTTCACGTACTTGACGGACTATCTCAAGTGGAAAGCGAATTCTGTTTTCAAAGCTGCCGCCCCATTTATCATCGCGTTGATTTGTCCGTTCAATAATAAATTGATTAATAAGATAACCTTCAGATCCCATGATTTCGATGCCATCGTAGTTGGCATATTGAGCCAGACTGGCACAATGGACAAAATCATTAATTTGCTTGTGTATTTCTTCATCGCTAAGGGCGCGAGGTCTAGCGGGGTTAATGGGGGCTTGAATGGCCGATGGGGCTACGGGCTCTTTACTGTAGGCATAGCGGCCTGCATGTAAAATTTGCATGCAAATTTTTCCCCCCGCATCATGGACGGCTTGAGTTACCACTTTGTGTTTCTCGGCTTCTTTGATGGAGTCCATTTTTGCACCACCTTGAAACACTGCGCCTTCTGGATTTGGCCCAAAACCACCAGTGACAATGAGCCCGACACCCCCTGCGGCCCGCTCTTTAAAGTAGGCGGCCATACGGGCGAAGCCATTGGGCGTTTCTTCTAAGCCTGTATGCATAGAGCCCATTAAGACTCGGTTTTTAAGTTGAGTAAACCCAAGATTCAATGGGCTTAATAAATGGGGGTAGGGATGGGTTGTTTGCATGCTTCACTCGATAATATGTTTATTTTTTCATTCAATTTAGCGGTCGGCTGAGCTTCAAACAAGACATTGTCGCTACAATTTATTATCCTTAGTTAGCATTTATGTTTTTCCATTGGGTGATAATGAATGAGTGAAGTGAAAATCAGTTTGGGGGATATTTCGGTTAATTTTATTCAACAAATGGATTTTACCGTAAAGCAGTTGGGTTTCGACTTAACGCCTTTGTTAGATAAATATCAATTGTCAATTGGGCAGCTTGCTGCCCATAATGGCCGCATTGCTATTCCTAAGTATATGCGTTTAGGTTTTGATGCCATTGCACTCACAGGGCGTGTCGATTTGGGACTTGAGATGGGGCGAAATAGTGGTTTTCAGTATTATGGCTTATTAGGTTTTGCAGCCATGGCGGCAAAAAATATGGCCGATATGATGGGGTTATTTGCCGATTATGAAATGCTGCTTAGCCATAATATTCGCGGCCAATCGTGTTTTAATGCACAAGAGGGCATATTATCTTTTTATTCAATTGCACCTTATAACCAATATAATTTTTTTGTGGTGGATTCTGTGTTGGCCAGTTGGTTTTGTTTATTACAATCTCGATGGGAAAAATTACCTCATCAGTCAAAGCCTTTTTTAAAAGCGGTGCATATTGAATATCCTGAGCCGACAAATAGTGCCCAGTATCAAGCTTTTTTTTCTTGTCCGGTTATTTTTAATTCTCACTTTAATGGCTTAGTGTTGCATAAAACATGTTTATTGCTTCCATTAGTAGATAGCTGTGAGGCGAGTTTTTTATCGGTAAAAGATCTGTGTGACACACAAAGAGCAGGCTTGATAGACAACCAGACTTGGCGAGTCAAAGTGGCTGATAAAATGAGCCAGCATTTAGTCGGAAAAATGCCAAATATTGATGAAATGGCACAGTTGTTAGGTACGACGTCTTGGACGTTAAGGCGGCGCCTTTATCGAGAGTCAACCAACTATCAAACCATTATGGATACCACTAGGCAGGGACTAGCGTTAAGTTATGTGCGTGAAACCACACTGACATTCAGTGAAATCGCCTATCTGCTGGGTTTTTCCACCCCTGCTGCATTCTATAAAGCTTTTAAACGTTGGGCGGGAACGACGCCCAAGCATTATCGACAGCAATATATTAATAAATAAAAGTTTAATAGTTAGTGAGTGCTTGCTAACTATTGAGCTATGTTTTTGAATGTGGATTTCAATGGTTGGTATTTTATGCGCTTTGTTTTATATCTTCCTTATTGACTGAATCGCTTTGAATGTTATTACCTATGTGCTCTATGGCCTCTAATGTGGTTTCCAGTTGAGGGTTACTGACATAGGGGGCTGGGCCTAGCCTGAGTTGATTGCCGCGACTGTCACATAAAATATTATGTTTGGCGAGCTCCTTGACCCAAATGTGTGCCTGGGGAGAGGTGAGCGATAAAAATCCGGCGTTATTTTCAATGCTGTGTTGTGGTAATGACAGAAGATTGGCGTTTAACTTGATGGATTTTATGCCTGTGTATAGTGTTTTTATTTGTGCATGATTGATTTGATGTAAGGTGACATCGGTGAGTCGATGTTCATCGAAAAAATCAAATACAGCTGCCGCTCGATAGTGGCTGGCGGGATCGTAAGTTGAGCCTGAAAATGCGTGATGGCCTTGCCCATATCCCACTGACGAAGCGTGTTTATTTAAACTGTCGAATTCGGCAAACCAGCCTGTAATTAATGGACTACCATGGTAATTTTTGGGAAGACGCATAAAACAATTACCTTCACCCGCTTGACAGTATTTATAGCCGCCACCAATGATAAAAGCCGAATCCACTTGCCAATCATTTAGATTAAAAGGAATGACATTGAGCGCGTGGTAAGCATCAATTAAGCAAGGAATAGATAAATCATTAGCGGCCTTGGCGACTTGACCTATATCGTTAAATATTTCACTGCTTGAGAAAAAGACCGCTGAGAGCATCACGGCATCGGTAGTGGTATCGAGTTTTTCGATAATGCGTGTTGCTAAGGTTGAACTTGGTGAAACGGGCACTTTTTCAATGATGCAATTGATATCTTTTAATCTATCCAGTTGCCTACGCATGGAGTGAAACTCGCCATCTGTGGTGATGATTTTTATCTGTCTATGGAGCTTGTGAGTTTTTAATTGAGGTAAATCAGATAAAAATCGTAAAATAAGCTCGTGAGTTGAAGCACCGAGTGTGATCTCACCATCAGACTCACCGAGTAAATTGGCATAAAAGTGTTTGACTCTTTCAGCTTTTTCAAAGGCAGCTTGCCACTTATCATCTATGTGTAAAGCCGCATCATTGAAGCTTTGAAGCAATCCTTGTTTGGCGACATTGGGCCAGGCTTGATGTGAATGACCCGACAATAAAATGCGGTCGTCTACTTGAAAGTCGCTGTAGTGAGATTGCAGTGTATGAGCGGCTGGCAATATAAGGGGCTTGTTAAGCATATAAGTATCGACTCTCTGATCTCAAATTAAAGTTTGGCGCGAATATTCCAAAGGCTTGGAAAGAGGGGTTTAAATAAGGTTTTAGTGAGATATTCTGCCCCGCTCGATCCGCCTGTGCCCATTTTGGTGCCTATAGTGCGTTGAACCATTTTAACGTGACGATAACGCCATTCTTGTAAGCCTTCATCGAGATCAACGAGTAATTCGCATATTTGAGACAGCGGAAAGTTGTGCTGATAAATTTCAATGAGCAGGGCTTCGAGTTGGTCATCTTGATAGTGAGGATCGCTCTGCCATTGGGGATTGATTGTGTAATTCTCCGTCGCCACTAATGATAAAAAATCACTCCAAATGGAAGGGGTTTCTAATCGTGCTTTTAGTTTTTGTTTGCTGATTTCATCATGAATATGGATTAGGTTTTCACGTTTATAGCCCAGAACAAATTCAATTTCTCTAAATTGAGCACTTTCAAAACCACTGGCCGTATCCAGCCTATTTCGAAAACTTTTAAACTCCAGTGGCGTCATGGTTTCTAAAATATCCACTTGACCCACTAAGGTTTTTAAAATCGTTAAGGTGCGTTTTAGCGTGTGCAGTGATTTAGGTATATTGCCTTGAACGAGACTGATTTTAAGAAAATCGAGTTCGTGTAAGACTTGTTTAAACCATAGTTCGTAGGTTTGATGAATAAGAATAAATAGCATTTCATCATGTTCTTTCGATTTGGGTTGTTGCAGTGTGAGTAGCTCATTGACTTTAAGGTATTCAGGGTAATTCATTTTATTGTCATTATTGCTTATGAATGTTGATTAAATGTTTCATATTTGCGAATTAATGCCAAGAGGAAGAAGAATAAGAGTCAACAAACAGGTTGTAACGAATTTTTGACTGAAAAAGGAAAGATAGCGGGGGAATATATACCCGTGACTGATGAATCCCCAGTTTTTTTACTCACAGGTGATTCCCAGGAAGTTGATTTTATTTGGGAA
>NZ_CANLZC010000109.1 GCF_947495455.1 uncultured Shewanella sp.
GGCGGGGCACAGTATGAAAGCTTTGATTTTCCCGTCATGGTCGAGGCCACCACCCGTGTACGGTTTTATTATCAGTTGCCATCCGAGCAAGAGCTGAAAAATGACAGTACTCTCGATAAAAACAAACCCATACTCAAGGCCGTGCATACCGATGAACGGCAGTTGTATCCAGATAAAGTCAAAGTGATCCAAGCTGTGATAGATGGTGACGGCATACGCGCCGATTTAACCGACGAACTCAGTTTGCATTGGCGACCATCAACAACCGATCATGATGAAAGTGCTAACACAGCACCACAAAGCAATGAAAGCGCCAACACTCTGAGCGAAGAGATTAACAATGCCTTGTGGGACTTAAAAGTCCATCCGCAGACCGAGGAAAATACTAATGATATTGTTGAACCTAACCTTGAAGTGATTGTGAATTTCCCCGCAGAATTGAAGTTAAAAGCCGTGTATTTAGCCCTGCACACGGGCGAAGATGATGAGATGGATAAAAAATGGCTAACAGTGCCAAAAGGTCAACTCACCTTTGATGCTGAAGGTAATGATTTTAATGATAATGTATATTTTTCAAGAGTTATACACTGGCCAGGAAATGAATTATCGGGTGTGACTATTGGGAGAGGGTATGATTTAGGAAGTCGTAGCCAAATAGAAGTTTATGACGAATTAGTTAAAGCGTATGTCGATAAGGATACTGCGAAATTGATTTCTAAAGGCGCTGGCTTAAAAGGAGAAAGTGCTGAGAAATTTGTAAATGAGAATAAAGCTAAGATAGGGGAAATAACAAGAAAATCCCAGCATTTTTTTTTTGTGAATATTTTCCCCTCTTATGAGCAGCGTGCTAAGAATAATTATAACAAATGGACAAAAAATCATTCAGAAAGAACGGATTGGGATTTACTAGATAATAAAATACAAGATGTCTTAATTGATTTTGTTTATCAGGGGTTTACCAAAGGGGAGAGACCCATGGTCAAAGGTATGAAAAATGATAAACAAGAACTAATCGGTTACATTAGGTCAAATCCCATTCTAAAGTCTTATGAAATGGGTAGGAAGCGAGCTAATTACCTACAAGGAAATAATTAATGAGAAATATCGTTATCTTAATAACTTTTTTAAGCTTTCAATCGATGGCTGATGTTAATGATGAAGATTGCTTTAATAAACAATATCTTCCAGAAATTAATAATTGTTTCAATAATAAGCTTTCAATCAATAGGGTAAATTTGGAAAAAGAATATAAGAAACTTGAAACATATTTATCCAATTCACAGGATCACAAAAAGTACTTGGAAGATATAATAAAAAATAAACAGGAGTGGGAAAAAGTAACAAATGATTTTTGCAAATTGGAAAGTTATTTTGTAGAAGAAAAAACAATAACTCATAAAATACAATTTAATCAATGCATGGTTAGAAAAATAAAACATCAAATTTTGGAAGTTACTAATTTATATGAGATTATTTCTTCAATGATGTGATCATGTTATTGGATATCAATGGATTTTACTTTATTTGAATTATAGCTTCGTATAATACAAATCAAGGTGGCGTCGGTGGTCCCATCGCCTGCGCTTCACTCTTGCTTGCCGCTAACGGCCGTAAGGCGGGCAAACTCTCTTTTAAAACCTGAGGAGAAGAAACCGTTGAAGTTCTTGGCGAGATGAAAGACGCCCTAAAAGTGGTGCGTAACAACAACCCCAAAAAACAGCTATACAAAAAAGATCCGTCCATCCCTAACCATCAAGCGGATCTCAATACGCGTACCTTTGTGACGCCTTTAAAAGAGAAGGTGCCAGCGCAGAATAATAAAAAGGTTGCCGCTGCTGGGTTATTACGTAAAGATCCGAAGTTAGAACAGCATTATAAAGATCTGGCTGATTATGAAGCTGCTTATCAAAAGAAGCTCGATAATGCCATCAAAAATGGTGACTCTACGCGTCGCCAAGGGGCGTTTAAAGCCAAGATCACTGAAGCCAAAGGTGAACGTGCCGCTGCCATGTATATGGAAAAGCATTTCGCAACGCCACCACCGCCTGCGAAAATGGAGTTAGGTTTTGGCCCCGGTCCTGGTGTGGATCAAATTTGGTCCAAGCGTGATGAAAATGGCAAGGTATTAGAATATTTTGTAGTAGAAGCTAAAGGACCCGGTGCAAAGTTACAAAGAACTCAAACCAAAGGCATGCAGATGTCTAACGAGTGGATTGAAAAGAATTTAACCGCGATGAAAAAGTCGAAAAAATACCCAGAAAAAAATCAATTGGGCAGTGACTTGTTAGATGCTATTGAAGATGGTGATCCTAAAATGACCAAAATGGTTATTGAAGCCGTTGAAACCGATGGTGTGGTGTCTTCAGGTAAATTACAACCTCTTCTAAAAGGATAAATATGTTAAAGCTAAATAAAGCAGAAATTGATTTTGAACGCCTTTTTCGGCGTGCACCTATGGTGCTAGAAAAACGTATTCCTCATATACAAGATAAGAGTCTTGATATTAGCGTAAGGTTGCAAGCCACCTTTGTGGTTGCAAGTAAATACATTGAGCTTGCCTATGCTAATTATGTACTTGAAGAATATGAAAAAGTAAAACCTTACCTTCAACAAGCTGCGCCCTATGCTTTTTTGCGTGGGTTTGATCCACTATTACAAACACAGAAAGTAGATTGGACCATTCAAGAAGAAATGAACATAGTGCTCTTGTTTGGGACTCCCGAGTTATTAGCGCAATTACGGGACTGCGAATGGTCGTTAACGGATAATGAAATCATCAATCAAGCTTGCTATTTATACGACCACTTATTACTTAAAATTGGTACGGGTGTGTTACCCAGTGCATCACTGATTGAAGCTGCGTTAACCGAAGCCAAAAACACTAAAGACAAAGATGTATTGCAGTATATCTTACCGTTAATTGAGGCCATTAAAGCACTCGTTGAAGGTGATAAAGCCACATGGCAGGCCAATATCGATAAAGCCATCACTTGGCATACTGAGCAATGTCAATTTGGTGACTTAAAAGACATGGAACAAGGCTTTATGTGTTTAAATGCACTGACTATGGCGAAATTAGGCCAAGAGCTACATCAATGGTCTTGTACAACTCAATCGCTTTACCTGCCTCTGTTTTTAATTGCTAAGGATGCGTAAATATTATGAGTAGTCTAATTCATTTGTTTTTGATTGATGAAGCCGCTTTTCCGACACAAATAGCTGGAGATGATGAGTCTACCTATCAAGCCTTACTCGATATTGTGGCGCAAGAGGCAATACGCTGGCAAACACTTGAGCTTGATATGCGTGGCTTTATGCCCGCCCTTGAAATGTGGGATGCATTAGCGGGTAACAGTCATTTATTGCCTATGTGTAGTTTCAACTTTTTTCCTCATAAACTTATAGGGCCTGATGCGGATCTTAGTGGTCAGTTTGGTTTTTTCCCTACAGCAATGGTGAAAGACCTCTTTGCTAACATGCATGATAATTTAGCACTTGATATCAGCACACCTATCGTTCAAGAGGTGGTTGATATGGTTGAAGCTAAAGCGGGTGAGTTAGATCCTCAAGCTTATGAGATGGTACGTGACAAATACTTCGTGACATTCAGAGATGCCACTGAGCAGAATAAAGCCGTGGTGGTGCTAATAGAGGACTAACGGCAAGCAAATAAAATGAATAATCAGGCAAATGAGCAAATACAAGAAATAGCAAGTTTGGTATTTCAATCGGTATTAGATGAATCAGAAAATTGGCAACAGATGATATCTCGTTTTCAATTTCTTGATGGTGCAATGAAGGATACCCATGCATGGGTCTCTGATACTAATGACGTTGTTTTCTATTTTCCTGAATTGGATATGGAGATTGCAGAGAAGGTAGAGCAGTTAAGAGTAGCTTCTATGGTGGATGATAGCCAATGGATCGTTTGCTTGTTGACAATTGATAGTAATAAAGAAATTAATATTGATTTTGAATATGAAGATGGAGAACGTTGGCCTCCTCGTAAATTTGAAGATTTGGTTTAGTTATCATTAATATTTCAAATAAAAATAAATTAATTGCGCGTAAAGTGGCTTCTGTTTTTGAGGGAAAACCGCAAGTTTTACGTTATTGGGATAATTCAGAGAGTAAATTTGTGGATTTAGTTTCTTCTGTCGATCAACCCTGCGATGGCGTCACATCATTTGGTACTGTTGGTTTGTCTGACTTTCCATTTATACAAGATGGTAAGGAATTTCCGGCTAGGCTTGAAATTGTTGGGGCTGTAGAATCTGACACAGCATTTTTTGCTGAAATATTAACAACGGCCGCTTTTCAGGTTATGAACCAACAATGGTTTTGCTGCCCAGGTTCTATTTTGCAAAATGTTATTGATATGTATATCCCTTCTATAGAAATGAAACACTTATTGTTCACTTCGCCTTTTCTTTGGGATGATTTTTCTAGCACGGATTTTGATGATATTACTGTTGCTTGGCTTTTAGCTATACCTATATCAGATAATGAGAAGAAATATGCTGATGTAAATGGGTATGAAAAACTAGAAGAGTTATTTGAAGAAAAAGAAATAGATATCTATGATTTAAACAGAAGTTCTATTTTATAAATCACAAAATCCTGAACCTGTTTAACTTCCACTATTTTGAATAAGACTGAGGCATCGATGATGCCTTGGTCCTTTTCATATTGTCAATTGTTGCTTGCCCAGCCCTTTGGTTATAAAAAGGTAAACGGCACAAAGCCACTGTCGCCGATACTGATTTAGCATACTTGGCAGTTACTGATTAATGATTTTCTCAAGCCTGTCTGATAATTTATCCAATGCCTCCCTTCGTTCTGCCAAATAATCATATTGATCATAGATCCCTTCAACCCCCTTTAACTTGTGATTTAAGCACCGTTCGGCCACATGGCCTGAAGTGCCTTGTTTTGCCAATAAAGTACGACAAGTACGACGTAAGTCATGTACGGTGAAGTGCGGTATATCATTCATGAGATTGGGTGGCTGTTTTTTCTTACCTGCTTCATGTCCAAATAGCTTGGTTATAGCTCGATTTAATGTGTCGGCGCCCATGTGTGGTTTCTTGTTTGTTCTCCGGCTAGGTAATATATAGTCTGAGCCAAACCCTCTTATTTTTAATTCCTCAAGCCACTTCAATACAGCTGGAGCTAAGGGAATGCTAAAGCCAACATTAGTTTTACTGCGTGTTTTTGGTAAATGCCATAGGCCTTGATCTAGTTCAAATTCATCCCATTTCGCTTCACATAGTTCAGATTTACGCACCCCTAAGCAAACCAATAATGCACAGGCTAGGTAGTTGTCTCGACTAAAGCTGGTGCTGTTTTCTCTTGCGATACGAAAGAACTGCTGTAATTCACTTTCACTTAAAGCGCGATCTTTGCTTTGCTCAACGCCACCAGCATCCCTTACAGTGAATGCTGAAGCTGGATTACCTTGAAGCAGATCTAACTTTATTCCATGATTAAAAAGTTGCTTACAGTAACCTAAAGCATCATTAGCGATAGAGGGACGACCTGAATGATTTATCGAAGTAATTGTTGTGCGAATATCTCTGGCAGTCAATTTATTGAGGGGAATATCTCCGATATGGGGAGCAATATCTTTGGTATAGACACGTTTGGGAATATTTGGGTGTTTAAGGCGCTTAACTAAAGTTGGATACCAATCATTGAACAGGTCGCTTACAGTTTTGATGTTTTCTTGTTCGGCACGCTTGCGTTGTAAGAGGGGATCAAAGCCTTCTCGCACATGTTTCATTTTAGTCGCGGCTTCGAGGCGGGCGTTAGCTAAAGAAAGATCTTTAACCTTACCAAGTGTCATTTCGCGGCGTTTTTTATTGAATGTAAAGCGTAACATCCAGCTAGCAGTACCTGAGGCAGGCACAACAAGGTACAAACCCTCACCGTCGGCATGACGTTGTGTTTTCTCACCCCCAGCCTTGATGAGCGCTTCTACTTTTTTAACAGTCAACTTAGCCATAATCCACCTTATTTAGTGCATGATTTTGGTGGGTATGGTTTTACCCACCACTTACGTTTGATGTAAGTCTATCATACCCACCACATTAACCACCATTTGGTGGTGGTTAATGGCGTATCAAAGAATACGGTAATGGAAAAGGATTTTTATTAACTTGCTGTACTTTAAATCGTTATAGATTTTGTAATACAGGTTTGGACGTTATTCTATATTTTGAATTTGTTCACGCATTTGCTCGATTAATACTTTGAGCTCCACTGCGGCAGCGGTGACCTCAGTACTGATTGATTTAGAGGCTAAGGTGTTAGATTCACGATTAAATTCTTGCATCATAAAATCAAGACGTCGGCCTTGTGGCCCACCTTTTTCAAGAATGCGGCGAGTCTCAGCAATGTGGGCATCGAGCCTATCCATTTCTTCGGCCACATCCATCTTTTGCGCTAAGATCACCATTTCTTGTTCCATACGGGCAGGATCTAGCTCACCGGTGATCTCATCGAGACGCTGAGTGAGCTTTTCACGTTGCCATTCAATCACGCTTGGCATATGTTCACGTACTATGGCGACTTGCTCGACAATGGCATCAAGGCGGGTATTGAGCATTTGAGTGATCGCTTCACCTTCACGGCTACGAGCTTCAATAAATTGGCTAATGGCATCATCAAAGACGTTAAGCAGTTCTTTGCCTACTGCATCCATGTCTTTTTCGGCACTGGACATCACTCCAGGCCATTTCATCACATCCACTAAGTTAAGTTTGCCATGTTTGGCTTCTTTTTTAATCCAGTTAGCGGCGTTAATCAGTTGTTTGGCAAGGGCTTGGTTCAGTTGTAATTCACTGTTATCGCTGTCGTTAAAATCATAGCGAAGGTTGACTTCAATTTTACCACGATTTAGGCGTTTACGAAGGCGCTCTCTTAATAAGGGTTCTAAGCTACGAAAATGCTCAGGTAAGCGTAAGTATGTTTCTAAATAGCGTTGATTGACAGAACGGATCTCCCATGAGGCATTGCCCCAATCGGCTTTATGTTCAATGCGTGCGTAAGCTGTCATACTTTGGATCATGCGTGTTTCCCAGTATTAATGAAGTGCGTCCTAGTGATAGGGAATTATAACCAGCTGAGGAGTTGCGTCAAAAGCTTTTCGGTTTTTCGAGACGATTCTTGCCTGTACTCAAATGATTTGACGCTTGAGTCGTCTTGGTGTGGTTTTTTCTATTTTTGCTATGGCTTAGTGCCGCACATCTCCTTATACTAGGCAGCAATTGTTTATGGCTTTACATTACAGGAACCGCCCTATGCGCCCAAGCGATAGAACGCCCGCTCAATCTCGTCCCGTTACCATTACTCGTCAATTTACTGCTCATGCTGAAGGCTCTGTGCTGGTGGAATTTGGTGAAACAAAAGTATTGTGCACCGCGAGCTTTGAAGAAGGGGTACCACGCTTTTTAAAGGGGCAAGGTCAAGGTTGGGTAACGGCAGAATATGGTATGTTACCGCGTTCGACCCATAGCCGCATGAATCGCGAAGCAGCGCGAGGCAAGCAGTCTGGACGTACACAAGAAATTCAACGTCTTATTGGCCGTGCATTACGTGCCGCAGTGGATATGAAGCTGTTAGGCGAAAATACCATAGTGATTGATTGTGATGTCATCCAAGCCGACGGCGGAACCCGCACGGCAGCCATCACGGGGGCCTGTGTAGCGTTAGTCGATGCGCTGAATTGGGCACGTGGTAAAGGGATTTTAAAGACCAACCCACTGAAATTCTTGATTGCGGCTGTGAGTGTGGGGATTTATAAGGGGGAGCCCATCTGTGATTTAGAATATCTTGAAGACAGTGATGCTGAAACCGACATGAACGTGGTCATGACAGAAACCGGTAAAATGATTGAAGTTCAAGGCACCGCAGAAGGTGAGCCGTTTAGCCATGAAGAGTTATTGAGTCTATTAGAGCTGGCTAAGCATGGTATTCGAGAAATTATCGATGTCCAAAAAGCGGCGTTGAGCTAATTAGTTGATGATTAATGAATAATTTAAAGGATCCGAATGAGGGTCCTTTTTTATATGTGTGTCTTTTTAAGCAATGAGGAGAAAAAAGTGAAAGCGTATCAACGTGAGTTTATTGAGTTTGCCTTAGAGCGCGGTGTCTTAAAATTTGGCGAATTTACCTTAAAATCAGGTCGTGTCAGTCCTTATTTCTTTAATGCTGGGCTGTTTAATACAGGTCGAGATCTTGCTCGCTTAGGACGTTTTTATGCCGCTGCCTTAATGGACTCAAATGTAGAATATGATGTGTTATTTGGGCCAGCCTATAAAGGTATTCCGATTGCCACGACCACAGCTGTGGCCCTGTGCGATCATCATGATATTGATAAGCCTTATTGTTTTAATCGTAAAGAGAAAAAAGAACATGGTGAAGGTGGTAACTTAGTCGGCAGTGAACTGCAAGGGCGAGTGATGTTGGTGGATGATGTGATCACCGCTGGTACGGCCATTCGAGAGTCCATGGAAATTATTCAAGCGCAAGACGCGCAGCTCGCGGGTGTGCTTATTGCATTGGACAGACAAGAGAAAGGCAAGGGAGAATTGTCAGCCATTCAAGAGGTGGAGCGTGATTTTGGCTGTGATATTATTTCGATCATCAAGTTAGACGACTTAATTCAATATCTATCCAAGCAGACAGGGATGGAGACGCAATTGACCTCAGTGAGTGCATATCGCGACCAATATGGTATTTAAGCTTAACAAGGGATAAGTTGAAAGCCGTATTGTGAATACGGCTTGTTTACTGGTGCAGCGCTTTATTGATGTAACTTTCTACTGGTGAAGGAACTCGGCGCGAGTGGCGGGGTTTGATTTAAAAATACCGCCAAGTGCCGTGGTGGTAGTTGAGCTAGTGGAGTCCATAATGCCACGTGATTTCACGCAGTAATGCACCGCATCCATTTTAACGGCCACATCTTGGGTATCGAGTAAAGTTTGCAGTGCTACTAGCACTTGCTGGGTGAGCCTTTCTTGTACTTGAGGACGCTGGGCAAAAAAGCGTACGATACGGTTAATTTTAGACAGGCCAATGATGTTCTTACGGGGCAAGTAGGCGACTGTGGCGAGGCCATCTATGGTGACTAAATGATGTTCGCAGGTGCTCGTTAAGCTAATGTCCTTGACTTTCACCATTTCATCAAAGCCCATTTTGTTTTCGATGACGGTGATTTTAGGAAAATTAGCATAGTCCAAGCCTGAGAAAATCTCATCGACGTACATTTTGGCTATGCGTTTTGGCGTATCGCATAAGCTATCGTCACTTAAATCTAATGACATTAACGTGAGAATACTGTGCATATGGGCTTCAATTTGTTGTTTGCGTTCTTCCTTTGACAGCTCGCAAGGTAACATAGGCGTTTCTAAGCCTCGCTCAATGAGCGCGGTTTGTACTTGGCGAGCGGATGCACTTAATGTTTGTTCTGTTAATGTCATTGTGTCCTCCACTAGAGCTAGCTAGCGGTATTGAGTAACGATATTTTGGTAACGATTACAGTTTGACTGCGGGCTTTATTGCTCGCAGGTTAACCTTAAAATAATGATTTGTTTTATTGCGTGAAGTGAATATAGCGTCTACCTATAAAATCGCGCAATAACAAAGCAGCAGCATACCTTTATTTTAAGCATATTTACACTCAAATTTATTCATAACTGAGAGATTGCTGAAAAGGAAGAGAGGATGCGCTGCACATCACTCTCATATTTTTGAATAGATAGCCTCTTAAAGTCGCAGGTTTGTTTTCAAGAAGCTGAGCATTTTTTCATAGGCTTGGGCTTGATGCTCATCTTTATAAAAACCATGACCTTCGTCATCTAACACTAATGAATCAAAGGGGTATTTTTGTTTATTTAAGGCTGATGTTAATGCCTCAAAATGTTCAATGGGCGCACGGTCATCATTGCCGCCATGAATGAGTAACAGCTTGGCCTTTAATTTATCCACATGGTGAGTGGGTGACATGGTCTTAAGTTGGGCGGGATCGGTACCTAGTACAGTGCTGAGGAAAGCTTGACCGCTGCGTATTCTCGATACATCCCCCTCTTTAAACATGAGCGGCAGATCGTACACGCCAAACATGCCGATGGCGCACTGAAATAAATCCGGCTCTATCATTGAGCTTTGTAGAGCGCTGTAGCCACCAAAGCTGCCACCAACAATACAAATGCGGTTTTTATCCACTATGCCCTGTGTGATTAAATCTTTAGTGCCATCGATAATGTCATATTGAATGTCTGTGCCCCACTTTTGATGGCCCAATGCTTCAAAAGTGCTACCGTAGCCACCGGAGCCGCGAAAGTTGACTTGTAATACGGCAATACCTTGGCTGGCGAAGAGCTGATTTTGTGAATTATATTTCCACCGATCTCTCACGCCATGAGGTCCGCCATGAGGATTAACGATTAAAGGTAAATGCTTCGCCGTTTTGTCCTTTGGTAGGGTCAAATAACCATGGATGAGTTGGCCGTCTCTGGCGGTAAACTGAATGGGTGTCACTTTTGCCATTTTCTCAGGTTTTATCCATGATTTTTCACTGAACAAATAGTGTAATTTGACGGCTTTTGTATCAAATAAGTAGTAGTTGCCAGGCGTCGTGTCGTTATAGGTATGCACAATCACTTTATCGGCTGTTTGAGTGCTGCTAATAATGCGAATTTGTAAGCCTGAAAAACTTTTTAGCAATTGCTTTGTAAAAACAGCAAAAGGATCCTTCTTATTAATGAAAGCATAACTGGGATAACCCTTCTCATACTCCACGGCATATAATTGTTTGGTGATTGGGTTAATCCAAGCTTGACTGTGGTCCACATCAGGATTTTGAATGATTTTCTTATGTGCTCCAGTGAGAGTATTAACGCGGTAAATGGCTTCAGGTTGACCGCGTTCTTGTCCTGTAACATAGAGCTGGTTTGGCGCTTTTCCAAAGGCAATGGGACTCAGATTATCAAGCTTAAAGCCGAGCCTGTTTGTGTTTATCCAAGTGTCATTTTTGCGAAAAAAAAGTGAGTATGACACATGATTTTTCGTGCCACTGACAAAGCGTAATTGACCTTGACCATCAGTCATAAAGTGTGAATTTTCGATTGGTGCACGAGTGATTTTTGTTCGAGTGCCTTTATAGATATTGACCTTGTAGACGGTCTTGGCTGGATCGGTATTGAGTACTTTACTGTTTTTATTGTCCCAAGGAATAGCCGATACTAGCAAGTGCTTATCATCATTGATTAATGGATCGAGAATATAGCCAGTAGCACGGATGGACTGACTGGGTTTGTTGTGTGAACTCAGCTGCATGCTTTTACGTTTATAGCCGAAAATATACTTGGGTTGACTGCCATCGGCATTAATGGCATAGAGCTCACCAAAGTAAAGGGGATGGCTTTGCCAGCCCTTGATGTAATCTTTTTGCATGACTAAGCGTTGATGATTCGCCCAGACATAATGGCCGACCTGCGCATTGTTTGGAAAATGGATTAAATGCATTAACTCAAGAGTCTTTGCGTTTAGCAGTAACAATGCTTGCTTGCCTTCTTTGTGAGTGATAGCGCTAATGTAGTCACCCTGAGGCGAAATTTTGACTTGAGTGAATTGACTTGAACGACTGAAGAGGCTGGCAAGCTCATTAGTGGTTTGTGTCTTGGCTAAAGATAAGGGGCTGATCAATATAAGTAAGGCTGAAAAGAGCACAGAGGATAAGATTGAAGCTGGCATGGTGTTTCCTGAGGAAAGAGCATTTTAAAAGGGCAAGATATGTATTTCGAGCTGATTTGGTTATGTTTTTGTTAAAAAAGAAGGATGTTGGCCCACATCATTATAAAAAGCAATATGCGAGCCGATGATTGTGTATTGCTTAAGCGAAAAAAGAATAAATCATCGTTTATTATCGCTATAGCTTTAAATTGCTTTTCAAGAAGCTGAGCATTTTTTCATAGGCTTGGGCTTGATGCTCATCTTTATAAAAACCATGACCTTCGTCATCTAACACTAATGAATCAAAGGGGTATTTTTGTTGATTTAAGGCCGATGTTAATGCTTCGAAATGTTCAATGGGCGCACGGTCATCATTGCCACCATGAATGAGTAACAGCTTGGCCTTTAATTTATCCACATGGTGAGTGGGTGACATGGCCTTAAGTTGGGCGGGATCGGTACCTAGTACAGTGCTGAGGAAAGCTTGACCGCTGCGTATTCTCGATACATCCCCCTCTTTATACATGAGCGGCAGATCGTACACGCCAAACATGCCGATGGCGCACTGAAATAAATCCGGTTCTATCATTGAGCTTTGTAGAGCGCTGTAGCCACCAAAACTGCCACCAACAATACAAATGCGGTTTTTATCCACTATGCCCTGTGTGATTAAATCTTTAGTGCCATCGATGATGTCATATTGAATGTCCGTGCCCCACTTTTGATGGCCTAGCTGCTCAAAAGCGCTGCCGTAGCCACCGGAGCCGCGAAAGTTCACTTGTAATACGGCAATGCCTTGGCTGGCAAAGAGCTGGTTTTGTGAATTATATTTCCACCGATCTCTCACGCCATGAGGGCCGCCATGGGGGTTAACCACAAGGGGCAGATTTTTGGCATCCACACCAAAAGGTAAGGTCAGGAAACCATGAATGGTTTTACCATCTCGGGCGGTAAAGCTTATGGGTTTTACATCCGCCATTTGCTCAGGATCGAGCCAGCGTTTTTTTGAGAATAAGTATTCCAGCTTGACGGCTTGAGTATCAAATAAGTAATAATCACCAGGATTTCGATCATTGAAGGCGTCAATAATGAATAGATGACTATCACTTGTTTGACTGACGAGGCGAATTTGATGGCCCGGTAACGAGGCTAATAGCTGTTTAGTGTATTTGGCATAAATGTCTTTTTTATCGACAAACTCATACTCAGGGTAACCATTTGCATATTCCACGGCGTAGAGCTTTTTATTGGTATTATTGATCCACACGTTACTGGGATCGACCGTACTGTCTTGGCTAATTTTTTGTTTATCACCTGTTTTAACATTTAGAAGATAAATGCCGCGAGTTTCACCCGCTTCCCTTCCTAGAACATAGACTTGATTTTCATTATCACCAAAGGCGATAGGTTTTAAATCATTTAAGCCAAAGTTAAATTGGTTAGTATCGACCCACTTGCCTTCTTGTCGATAAAAAAGACTATGCTTAATATGATTTTTTGTTCCTGTGACGAAACGTAATTGACCTTCATTATCGGTTAGAAAATTGGCATTTTTAATGGGTGATTTAGCCACTTTATAGCGCTTACCTTTGTATAAATCGACACGATAAACTGTCGATAAATTATCAGAAACATTAACGCCATTTCCCCATGGTAGCGCTTTAACCAGCATGTAGCGCTTATTGTCGGGTAGGGGATCTAAAATATAGGCGGTAGCTCTGATAGGGGTATTTTTTTTGATGTTTGATCCCGTTTGCATTTCGCCGCTTTGGTAACCAAATAGGTAAGTGGCTTTTGAACCGTCAGCATTAACGGCATAGAGTTCACCATGATACTCCGGCACATCACTCCAACCTTTGATGTACACCTTTTGCAATACTAAACGTTCATGATTGGCCCAAGCATAATCGCCTACTTGAGCATTACCGGGAAAATGCACGGCATGAGTCGGCTTTTTCGTTTTTGCATCAAGAATGACGAGTAGTTTTTTGCCTTCAAAGATTTTAATGGCACTGATGTAGTCGCCTTTGGGGGAAACTTTAACTTGGCTAAACTCATCGGAAAGGCTAAAAAGTTCGCTGGGCTCAAGGGGCTTGTTATCGTCATTTGCCATAACAGGCATACAAAAAAGTAAACAAATAAAATATAAATGTTTAAAAAGAGTCATAGTACATCCTTGTCATTAAAGGTGATAATGCTGCATTAAAGAGAGTGAATGATAATAACATTCACTTTTAATGCGCATTTTTTATATTATATTGTACCTCTTCCTAGTACAACAATGCAGTTACATAATTTACATTCTTAGTGATCCATTAGCTTTGCAGCAATTGTTGCTGAATAAAATGCCATTGCTCGGTAAAGTTATGGGTGGGTTTTATTTTAAACTCACTGCGAACAAACTGTGCAATACGACCTTCAGCTATAGCGAGGAGTAAATTGGCTAAAATGGATTCATCTAAGGTAAAGCCTGTGGCTTCTCTTAGCGATTTTTCGCGTAAGATTTGCTTTAAATGGGTTTCAATCTTGGCAAAAAGTTGGCTTATTCGGCTTCTAAGGCGCTCATTTTCACCTAATAATGCATCACCATTGAGCACTCTGGAGATCCCCGGATTACGTTCGGCAAAGACGAGCAATAATTGCAATAATTGCTGACAGCGTTTCATGGTATCTTTTTCTTCTTCCATGATAAGGTTAATGCGTGACAGTAATGATGCTTCAATAAACTCGATCAATCCTTCAAACATACGCGCTTTACTGGGGAAATGCCGATAAAGTGCGGCTTCTGAAACGCCCACTTCGGCGGCTAATTTTGCGGTGGTAATACGCTGGCCTGGACGGGTTTCTAACATGGTCGCGAGTGATTGTAATATGTGTTCGCGACGATTGATTTTTGGGCTGGAAGCCATGTTAATATCCTTTACTCGATGACAACTGAGCACGCATAAAGCGGATATATTGAGTGTTATATCGCTAATTTATTAAGGCCTGCTTTTTGAGCAGAGCCTTATCGCAGCTCTTTCAATAATGCTTAAAAATGGGTGAATGTTTAAATAATGCTATGTTGAACTCTTGAGCCTTCTTTGGGCGATAAGCGATAATAATTGTTTAGCGAGCGTGTACTTGTCTGTGGCAGGAAGCATGTGCTGGCCATCATGCCAAAGGACACAAAGGGCATTTTTATCGGCATTAAATCCCAGTTCGGCCTGGGAGACATCATTGGCTGCAATCATGTCGAGTCTTTTGCGAATAAGCTTGTCTTTGGCATAGCGGACAACATCTTGTGTTTCTGCTGCAAATCCGACTGTAAAAGGTTTATTTTTTAATTGACTCACGCTGGCGAGAATGTCGGGGTTTTTAATTAAATTCAACGTCATGGTGTCAGCATTAGCCGTTTTTTTTATTTTGTTATCAGCCACTTCTGTGACACGGTAGTCGGCTACAGCAGCGCAGCCAATAAAGATATCTTGCTCACTAACATGCTCCATAACCGCGGCTTGCATTTGCGCTGCGCTCTTAACATCAATACGTGTGATCCCTTGAGGGGTGTTAAGGTTAACGGGACCGGAGACTAAGATCACCTTAGCGCCGAGATCATGAGCGGCTTTTGCAAGGGCAAATCCCATTTTTCCAGAGCTGTGGTTGGAAATATACCTGACAGGATCAATCGCTTCTCTTGTTGGGCCTGCGGTGAGCAAAATATTGACCTTATCCAGCAATTTTGGTGCAAAAAAATCATTGGCTCGCTGGGTGATCTCACAGGCTTCAAGTAGACGACCAGGCCCTGTTTCGCCACAGGCTTGATTGCCAATGCCGGGTCCCCAGATAGTGAAGCCTTTGCTTTGTAATTGCTGCAAGTTATTCTGTGTGGCTTGATTTTGGTACATCTGCTGGTTCATGGCGGGACACACGACCACGGGCGCGTCGGTGGCTAAACAGCTTGTCGTGATCAGCTCATCAGCCATGCCAGCATTCATTCGCGCGAGTAAATTGGCCGTGGCCGGGGCGATAATGACTAAGTCAGCCCAGCGAGCCAGTTCTATGTGTCCCATGGCGGCTTCAGCAGCTGGATCGAGTAAATCAGTTGCGACAGGGTTGCCCGATAAGGCTTGCAGCGTGAGCGGCGTAATAAAGGCTTGAGCGCCTTGGCTCATCACGACTCTTACATTGGCTCCCTCATCTTTTAATCGGCGCACTAGTTCTGCGGATTTGTAAGCGGCAATTCCTCCGCCAATGCCTAAAAGGATATTTTTATTTGTTAGACTCATGATCCATTGCCAAGCGTTCACTGAATTTCTTAACCCGATAAGATACCATAAAAAGTGTATCGAGAGGATCTTCGATTTCATTTTGATGTCTTGTGAGTATTTGCAGCCATACTGTAAAGAAGAATGGCTTGTGGCTGAGGTGCTAAATGGGGATTTCTGATTGGCCAGTGGGAGAGGGGCCTAGGGATAAATTGCTGTTAAAAGGTGCTGATAGTTTATCAGATGCTGAATTATTAGCGATACTACTCAGAGTCGGACTAAAAGGGCAAAGTGCGGTAGCATTAGCGCGAGAAGCCATCAGCCATTTTGGCAGTTTACGGGCTTTGTTGGCTGCTTCACAGCAACAATTGTGTGAATTGAAAGGAATGGGGCCGGTAAAGTATGCTCAATTACAAGCCGCAATGGAATTAAGTTGTCGAATTTATAAAGAAAACCTGAAAAGAGGCAAAATTTTATCAAATCCTGATTTAACTCGAGACTATTTAATGAGACAATTAGCAGATCGTGCCTATGAAGTCTTTGGCGTTTTATTGCTAGATAGTCAGCACAGAGTCATTCAATTTGTTGAATTATTCCGTGGCACCATAGATTCTGCCTCTGTCTATCCACGAGAAGTGGTTAGCCTAGTGCTTGAAAAGAAAGCCGCTGCTGTGATTGTGTGCCACAACCATCCTTCCGGGATTGCTGAGCCCAGTCAAGCAGATCGGCGAATAACTGAGCGATTAAAACACGCCCTATTAACTATCGATGTTTCTTTATTAGATCATATAGTTATTGGTGATAATAACTGTGTTTCTTTCGCTGAACGGGGATGGATAGATTGATCTATTCCTTGATCTTTGATTTAAGATCCTGTATAAAATGCGCCCTCTTTGTGTGCCTCGGGCGACGGCCTTACGGGGTACATTAATGCTTGAGCGTTAAAACTGTTTTTGGAGAAGATTGACATGTCAAGAGTATGCCAAGTCACTGGCAAGCGACCTATGGTTGGTAACAACCGTTCGCACGCGAAAAACGCGACTCGTCGTCGTTTTTTACCTAACCTACAGAACCATCGTTTCTGGTTAGAAGATGAAAAGCGCTTCGTACAGCTACGTGTATCGACTAAAGGTATTCGTATCATTGATAAAAAAGGTATCGAAACTGTTGTTGCAGAACTTCGTGCCCGCGGCGAAAAGGTGTAATAAACGATGGCTAAAGCAAAAGGTAATCGTGAGAAGATCAAGTTAGTGTCTAGCGCTAAAACAGGTCATTTCTACACGACTGAAAAGAACAAACGTAACATGCCTGAAAAAATGGAAATCAAGAAATTTGATCCAGTGATCCGTCAGCACGTTATGTATAAAGAAGCTAAAATCAAATAATGATTTGATTTAACTTCTGAAAGGCCCCTTTTTAAGGGGCTTTTTTTTGTCTAAAATTTATCATTTTCTCACTTCTCACTTCTCACTTCTCACTTCTCACTTCTCACTTCTCATTCTTTTCATTGTTGATATCAATTGGTTAACAACCTGTTACTTCTCTTTTTTATTTTTACACAAGTGAAAATAAATGCTTTTTAAATGAATTAAAATGCAATATTATGCTCTAAATGGGGTATAACGACAGTGGCTGTCTTATACTTATCACAGTGTTGGAAGAGGGCCAAGCCGTTCAGTCAGAAGCAGTGGTTATTTACTTTGTTTTACTGATTGGAAGAAAAAATGGGCTTCTAAAAATGCTATAAGGGAAGGTAATGGTCTATTGTAAGGTGGAATATTAGCGTGCGTACCACAGAATTAGTGAATGGGTTTCGTCAATCAGCTTCTTATGTCAATGCACATAGGGGGAAAACCTTCGTGGTGATGTTGGGAGGGGAGGCGTTAGCACAAAATCAATTCCATTCAATCATCAACGATATTGCCCTACTGCATAGTTTGGGGATTAAAATAGTCCTGGTACACGGCGCCAGGCCTCAGATTGATGAGGCATTATCCGCACAGAGCATTAAGCCTTTATATCATAGAGGTGTGAGGATCACCGATGAGGCATCATTAAAAGTCATTAAGCAAGTGGTAGGAGGGTTGCAGTTAGATATTACCGCTCGCTTGTCTATGAGTCTCAGTAATACTCCTTTACAAGGTGCGCAAATCAATGTGGTCAGTGGTAACTTTGTGATTGCACAACCTTTAGGGGTTGATGACGGTATCGATTTTTGCCTAAGTGGTAAAGTGAGACGCATTGATACTCAAGGGTTAGCACGTCAGCTAGAGCATCATGGTATTGTGCTTTTGGGGCCGATTGCTGCTTCAGTGACGGGGGAAAGCTTTAATTTGACTGCAGAAGAAGTCGCGACTCAAATTGCTGTGAAATTAAAAGCGGATAAAATGATAGGATTTAGTGGTGAAAAAGGCATTCTTAATGCGCAAGGTGATGTGCTCGCAGAGCTAATGCCCACGGATGTTCATGGCCTGTTAGTGAATGCAAAAGATGACAGTGCCATGAGTATTGGCACCAGAAAATTTCTTCAAGCCAGCATTGATGCGTGCCGTAATGGTGTCGCTCGATGCCATTTTATTAGTTATCTCGATAATGGTGCTCTGCTGCAGGAGATGTTTTCTCGTGATGGTGTGGGCACGCAAATTGTCACCGAAAGTGCAGAGCGTTTACGCCGAGCCTCTATTCGTGACATAGGGGGAATTTTGGATCTTATTCGTCCCCTTGAAGAGCAAGGTATTTTAGTGAGGCGTTCCCGTGAACAACTGGAAATGGAGATTGAGCAGTTCATGCTCATTGAGCGAGACAGCTTAGTGATAGGTTGCGCAGCCTTTTATCCTTTTGAAGAAGATAATGCTGGCGAGTTTGCCTGTTTAGTGGTTCATCCCGAATATCGAGATGCTGATAGAGGCAGTTTGTTGCTCAATAACATTATTGGTCAGGCAAGAGTCAGAGGCTATTCGCGGCTGTTTGCTCTGACTACCCGGAGTATTCACTGGTTCTTAGAACATGGTTTTAAGATCGTTGAAGTGAATGAATTGCCAGAAAAAAAGAAGCAGTTATATAATTATCAGCGTAAGTCCAAAATTTTATTGTTGGAATTATAAAGGCGCTGCACAGTACGGATTGAAGTAAAACAGGCCGCAATAGCGGTAATGCCAGTAAGTTAAGCTTATTGGCATTTTTTATTTCTAGCATATCGCTGTGGTCTTCGTTTGACTGCTCGGG
>NZ_CANLZC010000110.1 GCF_947495455.1 uncultured Shewanella sp.
TTCATTCAACCACCACCATACTTGTTGCACTATCACTCACCTTCGGGAAACGAGCAATGACAGGCTTTACCGAATTATCAATAGTAGGCTCTGCAAAAGAGGAAGTATTCTTCATTCAACCACCACCATACTTGTTGCACTATCACTCACCTTCGGGAAACGAGCAATGATAGGCTGTTCCGAATTATCATTGGCAGGCTTTGCGCAGTTATCAGTAGTATGCTCAACAAAAGAAGTAGTATTCATTCAACCACCACGCTTGGTGCACTATAGCGCCCCTGATTAACACCGCTTTGTTCTCGCTCAAGCGCACTCTGCCCATACTTTAATTTATCAATTTGCACACGAGCGAGGTAATGCCCACTATTTAATCCAGTCGCTTTAAACGCCAAAGCATGCATTGACGGCAATTGATCAAAGCCATAACAGAGCAACACCTGATGACTATTTTGCTTGTGTAACGTGTAATACTGATCACCATCTTGTAATAACCATTGCTGATTGAGCGTGATCTGGCTGATCCTAGCCGATGCAGATAATACTAACCCTAAAGAGGAGAGTTGCTGGCTAAGCTCTGTAATATTGCCCTGACTTAACGCTTCAATATTGAGTGTTAACACTAAAGTTAACGCCTCTTCAAGTTGATAAGATTGTCCATTCAGATTCTCATTATTGAGCCACACCACAACCGACTGTTCATGGTCCGGAAAAGGTAAGATATCCACAATTAATAATGGCAATACTTCATTAAACACTTCAGTGCTCGCACGATATTCAACCCGATTCAGATCAGGTTGCACCACAAAAGGATAGGGATCAGAATAAATCGTTTTCGATATTTTACCTAAGTTATCCGTTCGAGATAATCTTAAGTGATTTAACCCCGCTTTAACTTGATCGGGTAGAACAATACGCAAAACATTACCGACAGAAGAAACGGGGGATACCATTACTTCAGACTCCTCAAATTGCACTTGAGAGGAAAAGTCTGCACCTTGAGTGTGCAAACTCAATGTAAAAGCAGCATTGGGATCATAATGCCAATAATCCACAGACAAAGATTCAATCACAGGTATCAATTTAGCCACGGCAAAATCACTGACATGATGCACAGGCAAAGGCTTTTCAACGGCAAAATCACTTTCCATTAAAATTACCGATACTTCATAATTGAGAGAGTGCTGATGAGGTAATTGAAAGAATGACGCCCACATTTTCGTCACGTCTTCCAATGAGAGCATAATAGGCTCAATTTTGATCCTAGCTTGCTGAGTGTGTAAATTTGAAGACATTAATATACTGTCGGCCCCAAGGCTCAATTGATATTGCATGATCTCATCAGGGGTAATAAAAGGCTGAGCATGTAATTCGACAATGGTCGCCCCCATCATTTTTTGCGGCTCTAAGGTTAAGTCTTGACCATAAAAACTCAAATGATATTTAAGATTAAGCGGAACTTGTGGCTGCTTGATCAAGGAGCCATCTGCTCTGCGAGTGGCTAAATCATTATTACGCAACGTATGATTAAACTCGATATCATAAAGATACAAGTTCACCCCTATCATTTGCCCATCGTCTTTCTCTGGGCGACGATGAATAACCTGCGGCGCCGCCGATAAAAATGGCACTTTGTTCAGTGCATTTAATATCTTCTGCGAAAATACTGCTGTGGTCACTGCTATCGCAAGATAATTACTCATCATTGCCCCTCAATCACTAAATGTTTCTCAGAACGACATTGAATAAGAGAATGAATAACCTGTGTCGATGCCGATAAAAATAACAATAGACTCAATGCGTTTAATATCTTCTGCGAAAATATTGCTATCTCCAATGTTAGGGTCACTGCTATCGAAAGGTAATTACTCATAATCGCCCCTCAATCACTAAATGTTTCTCAGAACGACATTGAATAAGAGAATGAATAACCTGTGTCGATGCCGATAAAAATAACAATAGACTCAATGCGTTTAATATCTTCTGCGAAAATATTGCTATCTCCAATGTTAGGGTCACTGCTATCGAAAGGTCATTACTCATCATTGCCCCCTCAATCGCTGGTTATAATCCGACAACGTCATGGTAGGCTGAGGCCTTTTTTTCACTGGAGCTTTTAGGGTTGAAAAAGCAGGACGATTGTAAGTGATCCGTCCCACATTTAACCTAACAGGCGATGACTTCGCCGCACCTAAAGCACTCTCCTTTCCCTTTCCTGTCGGCAATGACCTTATGCTTGTGGCTGAAGGGCTTACACAACTCTCTGTATTAAAGGGAATATTTAATTGCGTATTGCTTAACGAAAGCCCATGTGGCCGTCTGTTGTTTAAATAACTAGTGTTTAAATGGGTCTTACTTGACGAAAGCCCATGTGGCCGTGTGTTATTTAAATGAGTATTGTTTAAATGAGTATTATTTAAATAAGCGGTGTTTAAATGAGTATTATTTAAATAAGCGGTGTTTAAATGACTAGTGTTTAAATCAGTCGTATTTAGAAAAAAGTCTGGCTCGCCCTGTGTTAAAGTTTTAAAAGATAATTGGGCCCTCTTTGTCTGTAAAGGCTTTCCATCATCTGTATTTTCCTGATTTGTATCATGAGCCTGACTCAGCTTTCCATCTTTTTTTAATTTAATATCAGTATCAGATACTTGTTCATAGGATCTTAAATCAGCTCTTTCACGATAATGCTCACCCGTTAAGGGAACACGGGTATGATTTTTAATCAGTTGATGATATTCCGACTGAATATGACTTTTATGGCGATACCCATTAACCGTATTCTTTGAAGTCGATAATGGATTATCATCATTTGCCATCAATAAGGGGCTCGTATCATTGCTCGAGAGTGAGTTCGAAAACGAGATCGAGAGTGAGTTCAAAAGTGAAGCAGCTGATGTACTGGAATGCTCTTCACTTGCATTGCCATCATTTTGCTCCCCCAAAACCGAGGCCATAGATGCTTTCCGTTCAAGCCCAAGATATTTCTCCACCATCTTGAGATTAGCATTCGCATCATGAATATTGTGCCAATGAGGTAACACACTTGCTTCCCTTTCAAGCCCAAAGTGCTTCTTCACCATATTGAAATTAACACTCGCATCTTGAATATTATGCCAATGAGGTAACACACTTGACTCCGGCTTTGCGAATTGATGCAAACGACGAATAAGCCATTTGCCTACTGCTTCCTTCTTTATTCCACTATCTCTTAATAACGCTTTGTTAAGAAGTAACAATTCATGCTTAAAGGGTTTAAATTCATCACCTAGCACCTTGGCATTTTGTATCCAACCTAGTTCATCGAATAACATTGAGGAATTCACATTGGAATGGAGTTGTGGGTATTGTGACGACCCAGCCCCACTTTTACCCAGTGACGTTAAAGCGGTTTGTAAGTATTTTAATAATAGGCCTGATGTCACTGAATTGAGCCCTGTCTTTAACCCTAAGGCTTGCTTTGAGGGCAAAGGTGCTCTGTTTTCGATAAAGGCTAAAGGAGAAAGGTTGGATCCAATGTTATTTACTCTGTTGTGAACATAGGGGTAAAAGTGGGGGAAAGCATGTTTATCAAGACTTGATTCAAAACGTCTCTCCATTGCATCAAGATTTAACAACATAGGATCCAAACCTTCTGGAAAAATTGACGATGGCCTTTGACGCCATACACCACTTAAACTGCTTAGCCAATCTTTCCATGGTGAGAAGTGATTAAACCTGCCTGTTAAAGGTCGATTTAGCTCTGGTGTCCTCCCTTGTGCCCCTTGTGCCAGCTCTTGTAGAAAGTCAGATAATAAGGAGAATGCTCGCGCCTTTGACAATGCTATTGCCACTTTGCTTTTATTCATCCTCATGTTATCAAATAAAATCGATAGCCGAGCTTGGTATTCCTCCCTTGCTTTAATAAAATCTTCATTGAAAAAATCACGCTCAAATGTATTAAGCCCTGCGAGAGCCTCGCCCTGATGTTGTAAATGACGGTCATCACAGGAACCAAACATCGCCCATTGATTATCCTGCAATAAATGCTGCCGTAACACTTCAGTTAATCGGCTTAAGTCTGCTTGCTGACAAACGGCTTGAGTTAAATATTGATGTAAGCTTTTATTCTGAACATCTTGTAAATGGCGAGGTTCAATCATTAAGCGTGTTAAATGCTCCCTCAAAGATGACACTAAATAAGCGATCACTGTCTCATCTGGGATCTTTTGAGCACCGGCTTTTAAGTCGCTCTGCCCTTGATCTTCTATGCTATTGTATAAGCTGTTGTATAAGTTATTGTAAAAGTTATTGTCTGAAATAGAGGGGTCTTTGGTTTGTTGAGGCCAAGCTACCCATCTTGCATCTAGGGCCAAGCGTTTAATCAGCCCAGTTTGTACTTGCTGTGCTAAACCCTTTAATACCGATTTAACTTCACCTTCATCAATCTGCTCTCCTTGAACCTTCACTCCTCGATGACACATTTTTTTGATTAAAAAATCATTCAAATTTTGATAAAGCAATTGAAAGACTTGACTTCCTGACTGTGAACGCAATGCACTATGCATAGGTATATGCATAGATAAAAAGTCTTTTTGCACAAAGCTAGCTGCCTGTCCCTTCTGTTTTTCATCACTCGCTTCTGGCAAAGAGGAACTTTGATATTCATCTCTTTTATAGAAGGTTTTTTTTGGAAGTGATGTCAAAGGCATGGAAGATATGCTCTGACTTTGATTAAGTCGTGTGATGATCTTTGATTCTAATTTTTTAAGAATGGACAGCTTATTCAAGTCCGCTTGTACTTCACTATTAGAACCACTATCAAGATCCGCATAAAAGCTGTTATCAGTTTGACTGTCTGCTCCACTATAAATATCGCTTTTCAGCCCCCTGTGAACACGACTTGCGGCTTGCGCAGCATAAGCGGAGTCAGCCTGAGTTTGCATGTCTTGAGTTTGCGTGTCTTGAATTTGCCTTAGCCACGCATAAGTCTCTTGACTTGATTGGCGCTTTGGGGATGATTGAAGCTTTGGAAGCAATGGAAAGTGTGAAGGTAATTGAACGTGCGCTTTCTTATGCACATATTCACCCACACCTTGATACGCGCCACCCACTTTTTGTTTACCAGCAAGCGCGCTTCGCTCAAAGTCGGCCCTTATTTGAGCCAGTTTTTCAGTATGAGCACCCGTTTTCTCATCGTTTGCTTGGGTGGAAAAATGCGTCAACGAAGCGTCAGTGTGCTGATCTATCCTTGTTTGCTGCCCATCGCTTGATAGTGCTTTTACGTTTTTTACATTTGCAAGCGGTGACGACGCTTCAAGCCTGCTCTTATCAAACCTAGAACCATCAAATCTAGGATCATCAAGACTCAAGCTACCTAATGATTCTGTCTCTTCTTGATGAGAAAAATGCCCTTGGCCTACATGCGTCGTTTTGGGCACCAATGCTCTACCACTTTTACCTAAGGCACGGGAAGTATTAGGATTGGATAATCCCAGATCCTGCCAACTTAACATCAGTGTGTGTTCATCCAATAATAAAGAGTCTATCATCAATTGATGTAGAAACGGCGAAATGTAAGGCGGAATAATCTGATTGCCCCCTCGCAGCGTCATGAGCACCCCTTGCCAGTCATTATTCATGTAATTGCTCAATGTAATATTTTCTTCTTACATCAGACAAAGAAAGAATATCCCCTTCCCACCAGCCAAATGCTCTGGCCAGCAATTGCACCTCACTCAAGATGATCTGAGCTTTATTATCAATTTCATGCCATAGAAAACTGGCGATATCAAAAGGCTCTCCCCAGCTATGTTCGCATTCTGGACAAGCCAGCCTGCAGATAATCTCACTGTGAGGATCTAAGATTTTAATGTGTTGGGAAACACGTTCAACTAAGCTAATAGGCATAGCATCGATGGGGGTATACACGCCATCCACCAGCCATTGAAAAACACAAGCTTTCAATAATGCATAAGCCGCACCTTCTTCATCTTCAACCTCAAAATAAGGTGCGAGCATTTCGAGATCATGACAAGTGGGAGGCCGACAGATAATTCGATGATTATCAATATCAATGCTCCTTTCTTCCCCGTCCCAAACTGGCACATTAGGATCGCAGATCACCTGCGAATCCAATTGAAATTCCACTTTCTCAGCACACTTAGGGCACTGAGAATGGGCTTCAATATCTGAGCCAAACAAACTATCACGAAAACGAAATAGCTTAGTATTTCTCTGACCCATAGACAAAAGCGAAAATTCATTCATTGCAATAGTGGGATGCGCCGCCGCCAGTAATAAAATGGCTTTGTGCCAATAACTTTTACTGAGCGCCGCTTCCCACAATGTGACAATGTCATTGGATGTCAGCATATAGCTTATGAACTAGGCAATGTAAAACTGGGCTCTGCAGGCGCTTTCACGCTGTAATCCCTTTCCCAGCCCTCGTTTTCCAATTTAATACTTTGAATGGCAATGGCATTGCCGTTTGCATCGAGATCTGGCATGGCGGTAAAATCAGACACCCAACACCGATAAACATTATACGCAATGACTTTTTGACCCGCTTCATTGTATAGCTCAATAATGATGTCTTTGCGAAAATCTTTCAGTGACACAATTTGGTTAGATTTATCGGCTCCTTTCGTTGAATTCGTGTAATCCCACACTTTATTCGCCCATTGTTCAAACACTTCGTCATGGGTGACTCCACGCTCTAAGGTAATAGCCTCATAGGAGGTTTGTCCCGGTGATAAATGGGTCGTCAAAGGATCGCCACCAGAGCGGTGTTTTACGACATCCGTTGTTCGCTTAAGTCCTGTGACTTTGCTAACACCTGCCACATATTTACCATCCCATTTCACTCTAAATTTAAAGTTTTTATAAGGATCGACTCGGTATGTATTGGTTGGAAATTCTGTATTTGCCATAAGTTAATTCTCCGTTAGATCGTAGCGACCGTTTGTTGGAATTTAAGTACAACAAATTCAGCGGGTTTGACAGGAGCAAACAAGATTTCGACATTCACAACGCCTTTTGCAATATCATCTGGTGTTGTGGTTGACGCATCACAAATCACTTTATAGTTATAAAATGCCCCTTGTGTCGCCAGCTCTTTCATAAAGGCGCCAATGCTAAGCCTTAATTGCGACCATAGAGACTCGTCGTTATCTTCAAAAACAGCCCACTGTGTGCCCCGTTGCAGTGACACTTCAATATAGTTGGTCAACCTTCTGACACTGATATATTTATAATCATCGGACAGTAAATCAGCGCCCCGTAATGTCCTATCCCCCCAAACCACGGGCCCAATGACCGGGAAATCTCGTAAGCAATTAATGCCCAATGGATTTAAAAAGCCGTTATCATCATTGTTCACTTTCACTTCAAGCCCTGTTACCCCCACCATACCTGCATTTTGGCCAGCGGGGGCTTTCCAAACGCCGCGATTGAGATCATTCGTCGCCATTACGCCCGCAATAACGCCACAACTGGAAAACACGCGTTCACGATCTTGCATATTTGGATCTGGCAACTTGACTTTAGGAAAATAAGTACACGCATATCGACCCGTATCCCCATTAATGCCCAGATCTGTCGGCTGAATATTCGGCCACTGTCCAGTTTTTGCTTTGTCTGTCCACGCATCGAGAGGCTCAGCAATAAATAAGGCCCGTTTTTTCTCACAAAAAACCGCTGCGGCACTATTAATCGCCATCAATGTATCGGCCGTCCCTCCGTCATCCGTACCGGGATCCGGTGGAATACACAGCATGTTGAAGATATCCACCGTACTGAGCGCATAGAGCCCCGTTCGAATATCCTCTTCACCTAAATAATCATCACTGTCACTCAATAACGGGCTATCTTTGCCTCCCGTCATGGTATTGGTATTAATGACACTGGGTGTGGTTTTAGGAAAACTGGGCGTCGACTTAGGTAAGTTACCTGTAATGCGAATGTAATTAGACTCATGGGCCAGAGTTTGATCGACTCGAATCGCACTATTATTGCCGCCTTTTACCGTGACACATTTAAAGGTTTCTACTGGCTTACCATTATCCAAAACCGTTAAATTAAACAAATCATTCTTAGCGACACCATCGGCTTGCTGATAAATTGACGCCACTTGATCGGTAATACCATTTTGATCCAAAGACACCGAAATATTATTACCCCAGACACCGGGATTGGCAGCGCTAAAGGTAAAACCACTGGCAGAAATGGAAGCAGTGGCTGAACTATAATCTGACATTGTCATGCGTTAGCTCCTTGTTTAGCAGGTGTTGACGCTGGCGTTGATTTATTGCTTGAGGAACCCGATTTTGAAGCGGGTTGAGCCTTTTGAGGAATGATAAATCGCCTAATAATAATGGCTTCGCTGCCACCATTTTGAAAGAAGTCTTTCACCACATAAGTCAGCGGAAAGTCAAATGCTAACTCTCCAAACATCTGCTCAAAATTCCCCATACTGGTCACAGTAATGGCCTCATCCACGGGACCTTTTGGGGCTCTTCCAATAAACGCGGTAATCGCAGTGGGAACGCCTGTGATGGTATGACTACCACTTGGGATCTCTTCCACGTAGACGCCTGGATAACTTAACTGTACTGGCATATTTAATGTCCTTTTTAAGTTTTACATAAGCATTTACCTCTTATCTGGCACAACAAAATTCTCCAAAACAAAATTAACTTACAGGTGTTTTTTTCATCATTCAAGTGATGTTTTTCGGCCTAAAATCGACTTTTGATGGGGCAAGAAGTCATCAGTAAAAATAAAAAAATTGGGCAAACAAAGCCTTATCAAGCCTTAATAGTTAAAAAGCACAGGTTAAAAACAAGCAATCAAGAGCAGAAAAAAGCGCATTAATAGAAAAAGGCATTAGGAAATTAAATATGACTCATTGGATAAAAGCCACTGCTTAACGGCCATATTAAACCGTAACAGTTTTTGTGGCATCTCACGCCGCTGAGCATAAAGCAAGTTTAATGCTTGAGCTCTTATCGACCACTGGGGTAGCACATGAATAAATTCCCCACGATGAATTTGCTCTTCAACTTGATAAAAAGGTAAACAGGCTAAACCTAAACCTTGTAAAGCCAAATCACCTATTCCACTGTAAGTATTGCAATGCAGGTGACCTGACACACTAAGAGACACCATTTGTTCACCGCAATGCAATTCAAATGCCCCCCATCGCCTCTCACGGCTGTTAAGAACAAATGCACATTGATGAATATTATTCCGATCTGGCATGCTATTTTTATTCAAGTATTGCTTACTGCATACTATGACATTACGAATGATGCCTAAAGGTTTAGCCACCACATCTTGAGGCAAGGTATCATCGGCCCGTAAAGCCACATCATAATCACCCAGTTCAATGTGTTTTTTTTCATGACCGCAATCTAACATCAAATTAATGTCAGGATAGTCACGACAAAATTGAGGAATAACATGTCGGCATAGTGCTTTTCCAAGTTCCAGAGGCGCTGTCACATGTAAATCTCCGCTGACTACTTGGGTCATATCCTTTAGCCGCATTTCGGCCTCAATCGCCAATAATTGAATTTGCCTCGCCTTTAAATATAAGGCTTCACCCGCTTCAGTAAAATGCATTGAGCGCGTGGTGCGATGAAACAGCTTAGCATTGAGTTGCTGCTCCAATTTTTGAATATGGCGAGACACTAAGCCTTTAGACACATTCAACTTATCGGCCGCTTGAGTAAAACTGAGCGTATCAGCCACCATTAAAAAAGTCTGTAAATAACTTAAATCCACGCCATTAACACCATTTAGTAAACAGTCTTCTTATTTTATGGGGTTTTTTCGACTTTAAAAAGAAATTAGCATCACAAACAATTATAACCTTACTCATAGGGTCAAAGACATGAAAATACTTATCATAGGCGCATCGGGCACCATAGGCAGCCAAATCACTGCCGTATTATCCAATCAACATGACGTTATCACAGCAGGAAAACACACAGGAGAAAAACAAATTAACATTACAGATCCTGAGTCCATTCGCACAACGCTCAGCGCTATTGGGCAACTTGATGCCATTATCAATGCCACAGGAGAAGTAGCATTTAACACCTTTGAAAACTTATCTCAAAAAGAGTGGAATAAAGGCATTCAAAGCCGATTAATGGGACAAATTAACTTAACGCAAATAGGAATGCACTTTCTCAATGATAGCGGTAGTATCACATTAACAAGTGGGATCATTGCCGATCACCCTATCAAATATGGTGTCAGTGCCGCCACGCTCAATGGCGCTATCCATCACTTTGTCAAAGCCGTATCCAACGAGCTACCGCGAGGCATTCGAATCAATGCTGTCAGCCCCTCTGTCGTTACAGAATCACTGACAACTTACGCCGATTACTTTCCAGGCTTTCAATCCATTGATGCCAGCACACTTGCCCAATTCTACCTTCGCTCAGCATTAGGCATTGAAACAGGGCAAGTCTATAAAGCTTATGGGGGGAACTAAGGGTCTGTTGAACTTTCATGATTAAATTATGTTCAGATAAACGTGTTTTAATCGCGGCGAGAGGGGTGACGCCTAGTCATTCTAAGCGAATGTCTCTCAACAAAGAGTAAAACACGTTTAGTGAATCCTACGGACTGCGCTTGTCGCTCCTTTCTACGGCGTTATCGCTTATTTATGGAGAATAACTACACTGCATAAGCTCTGCCTTGTATAAAGAAGCGACAAACTGCAGCAGAAATAATCAGCAAAGAGCAACAGACCCTAAACTTAAAGATTAACAATCGTTGCAAGTTAAAGACACATCAAAATTCAATAAATTGCTCCATATTAACTATACTGAAAGTCAATCTACCCCCTCAATTCGTATACAGACTCTTTCATGCAACATTTAGGTTTAACAAGCAAACTCATTGATTGTTAAACCTCAGTGTCATTGACAATATTAAGGTTTAAATCAATATGAAAAAGCCAAAATGGCAAGATAATAAAATAAGCAAATCAGCTCGATGGCTAGGTCTAATATCACTTGCTTTAGCGCTCTTAACAGCCTGCAATAATGAAGATGGTAACCGCTACCAACCGGATATCTCTTCACAGTTACCTGAAGATGTCATTCCCCACTTTTCAACAGCTCAAACTGATGAGTACACAAATAATGATTTTGATTATTTTTCTTGGCAAGTCTTCATCGCACTTAACTGGCCCGCAGCCGATTCAGGAACGGCAAGTGAATTGAACATAGGCGAGGCGCCTTCTGCATTTCGCGTATGGGAATATTTCACCGACAGTACGACCCCTTTCGATACAAGCTCAAGCACAGAAAATAGCAACTATACCAGTGCAATATTAAGTTTCACTTCCCGTGATAGTTTACAAGCACGCAGTTTAGCGCCGTTAGTTGATTTAAATGGAAACTATTTTCTCTATAGCGCTTCCATTAATGATGTGATGGTTGATTATTTAACGATAAATAACCTAACCACTGCTGAGGGGCTGGCAAGTTTTGGTACGACTAGCAAGGCACTTTTTTTTCCAACCGGTTCAATGGAACTAAAGCAATCATGGCGGATTTTTCCTGATGATGCCACTCAGGATTTACTTGATCGTTATTACGTGCGCAATGCGCAAGTTATTGTTTCTGATGATGACAGTGATACAGGTGAAGGATTCACCATAAACAATCTCAAAATTGGCTTAATTGCAATGCACATTACCTACAAAACACCGAACTTTGATACTTGGGTTTGGAGTACCTTTGAACACGTCGATTTAACCCAGGGTGAATATATCTTTGTTGAACAAGGCGAAATAGGGAATATCACTAGCAATCGTGTGCCGAATGAAGTGGCGACGGGAGAAGCGCCAAAATCAGATGAAGACATCAATGATATTCCCACCTATAACTACAAATGGCTCAACCCCAGTACATCGGGCCAACCTATGGCAGGGTTATACGAAAACACCCTCATAGCAAGAGCTCCCAATGAAGGCAGTTTGCCAGAATCGATGAACCAGATTTGGCAAGAAGTGTTACCCCATCCTTGGGCAAATTATCAACTAGTCGCGACTCAACGCATGAATCAATCAGGGGATAATGCAGCGCCACTTACTGATGGTGAAGTGTCCATTGTGAGAAATATCGCCTCAGAAACCTACATCATTGCTGATTTATCAGCACTCACCCATGTTTCACAAGTACCGGCAGTCGATCGATTAGATGCTTGCCAAGAAAACCCTGAATCCTCACGTTCAATAGCTTTAGAGCTGGCCCTAAATGAATGGAATTACCCCAATAATGACACTGAAACAGCTAAGTCCAATGCCAGTTGTATGGCATGTCATGGTTATATTTCATTTAAATATGGAGCAAATGATGAAGATGTCATCTTTACGGATTACAGCTATATTTTTGTAGAAAACATCACTGAAACCAGCTGCGATGACTAATTCAAACTTAGTTAAAGAGAAAGGCTTTTTGGCAGCAAAAGCACAAAGAGGGAATGATGGAAGCGGATATTTTAATTAAAGTCGTCTTACCTGGTGCATTATTTATTATCATGTTAGGCATGGGATTATCCTTAAAAACAATGGATTTTCAGTTAATTATTGCTAAGCCCAAAGCCGTTATTTTAGGGCTGCTGGCACAACTGTTAATACTGCCTTTCATTGCTTATTTAATTATTCTCAGTTTACATATTGAAGGTGCATTAGCGATTGGTTTAATCATTTTAGCTCTATGCCCTGGTGGCGCCACATCAAACCTGTATACCTACCTTGCAAAAGGCGATGTCGCCTTATCTGTCACCCTCACTTCTGTGGTGAGTGTCATTACGCCTTTTACTTTACCTTTAGTCATAATCATATTTATGGAATTATTTTTAGGAAGCGTAAATAAGGTCGATTTACCTGTACTCAAAACCATCACTCAATTACTCGTTATTACGGTGCTCCCCATTTGTTTAGGCATGATGATCCAGCGCTTAAAGCCACATTTTGCAAAAGCCGCTGAACCTTATGTTAAGGGATTTTCTATTGCTTTTTTACTCTTCATTGTGGTGCTCTTAATCGTCAAAAACGTTAATTTTATGGCCAGTTACTTTGCTCAAATGGGCGTGGCAAGCCTTTTATTAAATATTATCAGTATGTTTCTAGGCTGGAGCCTAGCAAGAGTGGCTAAACTTAATCTTGCTCAGCAAAAAGCCATTGCCATAGAGGTGGGCTTTCAAAATGGCACCTTAGCCATAGTGATCGCCCTGAGTTTATTGCAAAACACGCAAATGGCCATCGCGGCAACCTGCTACTCTTTACTCATGTTTATCACAAGTGCAATCTTCTCACTCATATTAAACCGCGTTGAGGCTTATAGAAAAACCTCTTAAATCCAGAAGGTTACCTTTTTATAAGTTGATAATTTTTATCACCATAGTGCCCTTTCAATCGCTCACATGACCTTAAATGTATCGGCAATACGAAATGACAAGGCCGCTATTGTCAATGTACCATTTACCGTGCCAGACATTGGCATATTACCAGATCCGGCAATAAGCAGATGCGGGTGGTCATAAGTACGACAATCACGATCCATAACACTGTCCTTTGGGCTTTCCCCATTAAGCTTGTTTCACAAATATGATTACTGTTTGACACTGGCTTACTAATATAAAGTTAGGCGTGATTTAATTTAATACGAATGCAGGCCATATATTAGCCTTTCTAGCTACTAGCTATCGGCTCAATCACCCAGTACTTCACGCCCATTTATGAAAAGTATCACCTAACAAAAGCTTATCTTTTTATATTTTGTTTGATATATGTCAATATTTTGTTAAATAATCTCACTATGATTTATGGAGCACCTTATCTGTCCTACGCCATGAGTCATGACATCAGTGGCTTTAGGCCGTGATTGCGTGGCAGTTTAATCATCAATTATATTATCACTTAAAAATCATAAGATAATATCAATCTATCCACGGAGAAAGGATACTTATGACATCATTCACTCAAATGATTCGCCCCTTATTGTATAGCACCTTATTTGCCATTACTGTAACAGGAAGCTCAGCGACAGCCCAATCAAGCGACCCAATCATTCCTTCGGCCAATAAAGACAGCTTCTTTATCACCACCTGGAAAACAGATAACAATGGCATCACCAATGACAATCAAATTCAGATCCACATTGAGGGAGCTCCCATTGTAGATTGGGGCGATGGCACCATTGAACAATTAACCAAAGGCAGCCATACACATACCTATGAAGCACCTGGCACCTATCAGATAAGCTTTACCAGTGATATTACCCGCTTTTTCTTTCCAAACCCTGAACAAGATAATGATAAACTACTCACAGTGCAGCAATGGGGCCATGCTAAATGGTCAACAATGAGTTTAGCCTTTTATGACGCAAATAATGTTCAACTATTTGCTACGGATAAACCTGATTTATCTAACACAGAATCCATGTACGCCATGTTTTTTAGAGCCTCTTCATTTAATGCCGATCTCTCTGACTGGAATGTGTCTAATGTCACTAATATGGCGTATTTATTTAGAGAAGCAACCTCATTTAGCAGTGACTTAAGCAACTGGAACGTCTGTAACGTCACCGATATGAGGTTCATGTTCGCCGGCATTGACGCAACCAACTTTAACTTACAAAATTGGTGTGTTAACTCTGTGGAAACTATGGCAGCCATGTTTAGAGAAGCGCGGATCAATAGTGATCTCAATCACTGGAATGTCAGTAATGTCACCAATATGGCCTTTATGTTTTGGGGCGTTGACAATCTTGATGCAGATCTCAGTGACTGGAACGTTGGCCAAGTCAAGAATATGGCACATATGTTTAAATATGCCGTTAACTTTAACAATGATCTTTCCCGTTGGAATGTGGTCAATGTCACTGACATGAATTCGATGTTCTACCGAGCTGATCGCTTTAATGCGGATTTAAGTCAATGGCAAGTTGCTAATGTCACCGACATGAGTGAAATGTTCAAAAATACCCAATCATTTAATTCTGATCTTACTCATTGGAACGTTGCCAATGTCACTGACATGAGTGAAATGTTTCAAGGCGCTGTGGCCTTTAAAGGGGATCTCAGTGACTGGGTATTTACCCAAGATACCGACAAAAAACTAACGATGCACAATATGTTTTTTGGTGTCGATACCACTGAAAGTGGCTTAGCACATTGGAATGTGTCTAACGTCGATGACATGTCCGGTATGTTCAGAGAAGCCTACATCAACCAAGACATCAACCACTGGAATGTAAGCAAAGTGACAGATATGTCCACTATGTTTATGGGCGTTAAAACCTTTAATGCCGACATCAGTCAATGGGATATTCGACAAGTCGAGAACATGGCCAGCATGTTTGACTTTTCTGGTTTATCTTCAATGCAATATGATGCAATCCTCAATTCATGGTACACATTAGGCCGATTGCAATCCGATGTGGTCTTAGGTGCACTTGACGTTCATTATACCCAGTCGTCTGCCACGGCACGTAGCTTTATCGAACGCAATTTTAATTGGGTCATTGGCGGTACACTGGAATAGCACAACTAAGTCAATACACCACTTAATCTGATTTAACTCGCTAGCCAATTAACGGCTAGCGTCAGGCATGAACCTAATACCAATCTAAGTAACCTGAATTCGGGATAAGCAGCGCCGCTTAATAGCACTATTTTTGCCCCTATCTGTGTTGTGCTTTCTACTAATAGCTTGCTATTAGATACGAAATCACGCCTTGATATCGACAAAAATTGAAGTATTAAGCCAAGTTCGAAAATAAAGAATGACCCAATTTAATTCAATTTTTTAATATTAAATGGGTTACCTAACATTTTTGACACTCATTATCCCAAGTTCAGGTTAAGTAAGTATTGTTATATGATTAAGAAGTCGATTTTCTAAAAGAGTAATGACCCTATATAGCTTATATAAGCTATAAGCCATGTTAAAGCAGGGTTCATTTATAAACAGTGATCTCATCCAGATTAAAAAAATACAAGCCATTCCCTATTAATACCTTTCTATATTAAGCCATAACTTTAACATCAAAAAATTCATTAATATAAAAAAATACAGTAAATAAATATAATGAGCTAGCCGTTTGTTAAAAATTAAAAAACAAAATAAACATTCAAATAGGTCTATATTTAGGAAGAACAATTAAGAAAGACATTAAAAATCATTTAAAAAATAAAATAACAAATAAAAACAACAGATTAAAACAAACAAGGTTTTTTGCACACCAGACAATAAAATGAATATACACTCACTGACAATTTAAAAAAAACAATAAAAGATAAAACACTAAAAGCACCTCAACTAATAACACAAAATATCACAATCTAGAGAAAAACCAGTTTTCTCTATTATTTCCAACCAATAAATAATTAAACTAAATTAACACTTTCCGACTTATAACACCAAAAAACTGCCAAGGATAAACCTTATTTCATATAGTCCTCACAGGAATGAGACAGAACATTCTCAAACATAATGAAATAACTTTTATAAATGGAGAGACTTAATGAGGCAGCTAACATCTATCGCGCTAATGACTTGCTCTATTTTTGCCAGCCCACTCAGCTTTGCTGACGATACCAATGATGTCACCGATTACTTAGACTTTATTTACGATGGTATGATAGTGGGGTCATCCAGCGGAGACAGTTATGATACCACTGATGGCATAGACGATATTCCTGGTAATAAAATCTCTAATATTACCTTGTACTATAACGATAGCATCATTCAAGGAATGCAAGTCGATTACCTTTATGGTGCCTCTGAAACTGTGGGCAGTAACTCAGGTTCAAACACGGAAAGTATCAGCCTTGATGACAGCGAATTTGTGACTTACGCCGTCGTGAACTATAGCGACAGCGATACTCATAGTATTTGTGGATTAACATTTACTACCTCAGATGATAACACATTAAAAGTTAAACAATGCAGCGATACTTACAGCTCTGCAGCCTATAAATTTTATGATGGCAGTGAGCGAGTAATGACAGGCCTTTACGGCACCGCCGATGACAGTGGGATCAATACATTAAGTTTCACCTATGCCTATCCGTTAGAGCTAGAATTAACCAATGTTGACTATGATACCGACATTGATATTGGTTCAGCCACAACAGCCTTCTTATCCAGCAGTGTTGGCATTAATGCAACCAGTGAATCTCAGTCAATGGATTTAAGTGTCACCTACAGTGAAACAGACAGCTCAACAGACAGTTACTCATCCACTGCTGGGATCACTGAAAAAATGGATGTGTCGGTTAGTGTCACCGAAAAAGCGGAGGCCATCGTCTCTGTCTCTGCTAGCTGGGAATACAGTTTATCCCTCAGCATTGCGTACTCTGAAACCGTGGGTGTTTCTAAGACAGAATCCACCACCACATCTTATACGGAAAGCTCAGAAATGACGGTACCAGCAATGAGCATTTATGCCATGAAAAAAACCGTCTATTCCAGTACAGCTAATTTTCCTTATACTTTGACTTATACTAACCCGTGGGACAGTAAAGAGTTTTACGTCTATGGTAACATCGACAATGCCACTGCAGTCACCTCTTATGTTGAATGGTTAGAAATTGGCTATGTGGATGATGACGGTAGCTATGTTGTTTATGATGATTATCAAAGTGATTATGGAGACATTATTCCCACATCATCAAGCAGTGTTTCATCTCTGACCTGCAGTAGTTCAAGTATCAGTAGCCTATCCACCTCAACAGTCAGCTTAAATGAACTCAATGTGGATTCGTTAAACATCAGTCTTGATGATCCAAACTGGCAAATGTCCGATGAAGAAATTCAATTCCGCCAAGAAAATGGCATAACCGATTAATTCGCTGTGACCATACTCATGCCAGTAGTTCACTGGCATGAGTCAATTCATAGGTTCTATCAACCTTTCCTTTACCTTTAAATACACCATTAATCATGCTTGTCTATATCGACCTGTTGCGAGTTTTTCTTAAATATTTAACCCTGAGCCAACCAGCAGCCAGTATGAAGCACGCTTTTGGCTGCTCGACGTAAGCTGATTACGGCCAAAGCATTTTGCTTTGTATTTCAATTTCCTTGAGCCTTTTCTATTGATTTTGTAATAGCATCCACCTGAGCGTTACATTTTTCCCTTTGTTCACCACTCATTTCGGCGCATTTTTTAGGAGCTGGTTTTGAGTGAATAATACCTTCCATTACGGCTAATACAACACAGCCAAGTGCGCCATCACAAGTATCTGGTGGTGAACGGTAATAACTCGATGAATGACTACACCCAAATAATGAAAAACTAAGCAAAACTGCAAATATCCATTTCATAATTTATTCTTGTTGAGGTAAGTCATCCAATATATCGTGCCAAGGGGCTTTGCTGCCCACATAAATATGACGAGTGGGTTTGATTTGAGGATCTGTATCTAATGTTCCAAGTGGAAAACCTAAAATATCAGGATATGCATCGAATTTGGTAAATAAGCTTGAGCCACAATGAGAACAAAAACCTTTATATTCGCCAGGTGAGGACTCGTAAAATTTTATCCACTCTTCACCTTTAAGCGTTTTCCAGCTTTTAGAGGTGATTTTTGCTCTTGTTCTAAATGCTGAAGCATGTAATTTGCGACACATACTGCAATGACAATTTAGTACATCTTCAAATTCACCATCAATTTCATATTGCACTTGATTACACAAGCAACTTCCTTTGTTTATCACAATACTCTCCTTAGATCATAACAGCTTATTTTTTATTTTACACAAATCACTCAGCTAGAGTACACATCTAACTCATTGTTGTAAAATAGTTTAGTTATGGAATTCGTTGCGGGGGGGCCGTTCACACTCACTTCCATTCTCACACCTTGATGCGAAGACTTAATTTGCAGGATTTATTGAATCAAGACAAGGGTAAGACTTTGGATCTTTTCTGACTAACCTTGTCATCTCTCGATTGAATAACTCCGCATACTTATACCAATTCCATTATATAGATGATCAATTCAGAGCTTCTCAGGCTTTTCAATTCAAGGCGCATTTATGCAGTA
>NZ_CANLZC010000111.1 GCF_947495455.1 uncultured Shewanella sp.
GTTATATGAAGAACCATCTTATTTATCGCAATGTCTTCGGGATTATTTAGAATAAAAATATGAGGGGATCTTTAAGACAGCTAAGACACTATAAATTCCCACCACATAGAAAAAACAGATTAAAAAAATACTTGCAATCTATTTTTTAATTTAAAAGTGAAAAATGATCACCTAGCGCCCAGTAAAACCACTGTAAAATACGACAGGAGAAAATGATGAAAACTCAGTTATCACAGCTTTTTGATAGGAAAAAACATATAACATCAATTTGTGTGCTCATGAGCGCTTTTTTAACTTTGCCAAGCAATGCAGCTATAGAAACGGATGACCCTGAAGTTCACCGCCTTGATTTACAAGGACAGATTGATACTCAAGCGCCTTTTTCTAAAACCTTTTGGGCCGGTGCCCACAATGCATATGCCGCTAAAAACTGGAATGATGGCTGGTATACCGATGTGAATCAATTTTATTCTCCTCTTGGCATGTTAAGACGAGGAATACGTTTATTAGAGTATGACCCAAAACCTGCTTCAGCGTTTAGTTCAACTCCTCATCTATGCCATATGAGTAACCCTATTAATGAGGATGTGAGCGATACTATTGGCTACGAAATTGACAGTAATGATTGGGTCGATTGTTCCTATATGCTCGCAGCAGGCATGGAACCTGCCACCTTAGGTGACGGCCTAGATGAAATCAAAAACTTCATCGAGGAAGGTAATCGCGATCAGGTGATCTTTTTAAAGCTAGAGGACTATCAAAATAAATACCACAATAACTTTTTAAATAAAATCGGTGAGCGTATTGAGAGTCGTTTAGGCGATTATGTATTTAAACCTTCCGATTTATATCCAGGTAATACCTGTGCCTCATTACCAGTGCAAACCCTGACTAAACAAGATATTTTAAATGCGGGCCGAAACGTGGTGATCTTTAGTCAAACCGATCGCAATTATAATCGAGAAAATGATAAAAACCTTTGTGACTATAAAACTAAAGGTAACAGTAATAAATATCGCGATAACGTCTGGGTTGGTGTTGATGTCATCGACTCCGATGGCAAGTTATATAATAATCAGCCCTTAGCGCAAGGTGGTAGTCTCGTTGTCGATAATGACATTAGTACCCACTATGATTTAGGTAACTTTAGTGTCAGCCAAGATGCCGTCACTGAGTTTAGTAAATTTACTGGTAAGGACGTCAAACTTCATGGTGAAAGAATTTTAGAAGACGCAAGAGCCGGTTACAATATTTTAGAGCCAGGACTTATCGAAGCCAATGGCACTAACTTAGCAATACCGGATGCACCTAGGATCAAAGACTTCGTTTGGTCATGGCGAGAAGGCTATCCAACACAAAATCAAGATATTTGTGGCCGCATGACCACAGATGGTGAGATCAGCAACATGGGCTGTGACGCTCCGCGCCCTTATGCTTGTGTCGATGACAACAGAGATTGGCATATCACCAAAGCAACGGGTGATTGGTATAATGGCTATAGCGCGTGTGCCGCCGAGGGCTACAAATTTGGCATGCCTTTCAATGCCAGAGAAAGCGCACAATTGTTTGAACAGCGTAATAATGACAATGTCAGTACCGCCATTTACGTTAACTATTACCGCGCCTTTGAAGACTTTTGGATTGCCAACCAAGACGAGTATGTCGATGTGGAATACATCAAAAAAGATCCCATTGGCGGTACAGGTGGCAATGCCTTCGATAATATCGATTTGTTAAAGCGTAAAATGCTAGTTGACGGTGGCATGAACTTGGCATCGGTGCAAATGAGTGGTCATGACACCCGTGTTAAAGGCCTTAAAGTGTGTTATGAGTTCACCAATGGCGACAATGAGCTGTGTGTGCAATACGGTGACGGTGGCGGCACCTGGGGCGATGTGATGCGTTTCGATACCAGCAAAGGTGAATACTTAAATCACATGCAAGTCTGTACAGGCACGAGTCAATTTAGCAACGGCAGTGTTCATGCCTTAACTTTTACCGACAGTAATGGCAACCGTTTATCAGCGGGAGGACAAGATAAAGCGGATTCATGTCAAACTTACTGGTCGACAGGCGATCAACAGATCTTCGCCTTCCATGGCCGTACCGCCTCAGAGCCCATTGCCTTAGGTGTTTATAAAATCTCAAATAAGTTAGTGAGTCAATAAATTTGGCGTAGAGATAGGAATGTGAATCCTACATAACTGTGCTACAAATCCATTCTCAAATGGTGGGCATAAAAAAACCTATCTTTTTCGATAGGTTTTTATTTTAAAATTGGCACAGAGACAGGGATTTGAGCCCTACATTGATGCGCTATAAATCCATGCTATTTTCATTCTTATTCCATATACATAAAATTTTAGACACAAAAAAGGCAACCTGTTAAAATTGCCTTTTTTGTTTTATTTGGCGAAGAGATAGGGATTTGAACCCTACATTGATACGCTATAAACCCATGCTATTTTCATTCTTATCCCATATACATTAAATTTTAGACACAAAAAAGCAACCTGTTAAGATTGCCTTTTTTGTTTTATTTGGCGAAGAGATAGGAATTTGAATCCTATATAACTGTGCTACAAACCCATTCTCAAATGGCAGGCATAAAAAAACCTATCTCACTTGGATAGGTTTTTTTTATTTTAAATTTGGCAGAGAGATAGAGATTTAAACCCTACATATGCGTACTACAAACCCATACCGTATGCATTAATTTTAGACACAAAAAAGCCCATCAGAAATGATGGGCTTTTTTGTTTTAAATATGGCGGAGAGATAGGGATTTGAACCCTAGATGGGCTACAAACCCATGCCGGTTTTCAAGACCGGTGCATTCGACCACTCTGCCATCTCTCCAGTGCCGAGAATAATATCTCGCTCTCACCTTTTTGTAAATGGTTATCAAAGCTTAAGGGGTTTAATTGCAGAGATAATCAGCAAAGCGATGAAAATCTCATCAACCAATCAATCAATCAATCAATCAATCAATCAATTGCCTAGTATGACCTCCCTTCAAATAAAAAGATAAGCATTAACAGAAAACCATTAACAAGAGACAGCCACAATCGGCAAAAGTGATTTAAAAAAGAGAAGTTATCAAGCACTGAAAAAGATGTGCTACTATCGCATTATCATCTCTTTACATTGCTAAGCTTTCGCCTTTATGAACTCAACGGTTATTCCAGCTACAGCCTTATCACCTCAATTTTCAATTCCAACGATTGCAGAACATGCGACTCAAGCACAAAACAATCGAAAAAAACCCCTTCCCAAGAATAAGCAAAATAGCAGGCTTGCTGATGAACACAGTGCACTATTACTAGGCCAAGAGCGCACAATTGATGCCTTTTCATTATTATCAAAAATACCTAATCAACATATGTACATTGCTGATAATGAAGGAATAAGCCGATTACCTTTCATCACAGCCTTAGTCAATAACAGTCAAGAGCAAAACCAGCGCTTTTGCTACTTAGCAGGCAATATTAAACGTACTGATTTTATCGGCAAACCTACCCCTTTACAGCATAGCCCACAAGGCGCCCCTCAAGAAGGCGCACTGAGCCAATATCAATATGTCTTCATATGCGCAGAGTCCCTATTAAAACAAGAGCGCCTTTGGGATCTTCTGATGCACATTATCAGTGAGGGACAATATCACACCAGCCAATCGACCCCCGCCACAGCGTTAACCGCTAACATTATTCTCATTGGAAGTGCCTCCCTTTATAGCCATGCTTGGATAGAAGAGCGACTCTTTTCAACCCATTTTCCACTACTGGGAGAACTGATCCATGAAATTGATCGCAGTCAGTATAATGAGGAGGAATACCTCAAATGGCTTTTGGCTGTTGCCCACACTCAAAATGTGAAGCTGTCTCAATCGAGTTTGCGACCTTTGTTTAATTACGCATCAAAAATGGCCGAACATCAACAAAGATTCACTTTACTGTCCACTTTTATCGCACAAGTGTTAGCTCAAGCCAACGCATACAGTCAAACTGAAACCATTAATGATATCGATATCGAAAAGGCCATCCATCAATTTAACCAACGTCACAATGCATCTGCTCTGCTATCGGCACAAAATTTCGATGATAAATTTATTACTGTTGCCACAGACACGCAGCTAATAGGTCAAATCAATGGTCTAACGGTACTTGATACCGTCGAATATCGTTATGGAGAACCCGCTCGCATTACCGCATCGGTTCATTATGGTGATGGCGAGGTTGCTGATATTGAAAGAAAGTCTGAACTTGGCGGTAATATTCATGCAAAAGGCATGATGATCCTATCTGCTTGCCTATACCGTATTTTTGGCCGCGATGCCCCCCTTCATCTCAATGCCAATATTGTTTTTGAACAATCTTATCAAGAAATTGATGGTGACAGCGCCTCATTAGCAGAATATTGCTGTCTGATTTCTGCCATCAGTGAGCAACCCATTTATCAAGGTATCGCAGCAACGGGCGCCATTGATCAATTTGGTAATGTACAAGCCATTGGTGGCGTCAATGAAAAAATTGAAGGCTTTTATGATTTATGTGAAAGGCGTGGACTCACTGGCAAACAAGGTGTGATTATACCCACAGCAAATTGTCAGCAACTTAATTTAAAGCCCGCTATTATTAATGCTGTTAAGCAACAAGCATTTCACATATATCAAGTCCAACACATAGATGAAGCCGTTGAATTGCTCATGAACAAGGCAGCAGGAAAAGCCGATGAAGACCATCATTTCCCCGAGGATTCATTATATGGTCTAGTGCAGGCAAGATTAGATCGTTTAGCGGGTTATCCTGAGGAAGAAAAAACACTATTAGGAAAATTCCTTGAAAAAATCCGTATTTCTAGCTGATCGGAGTTGTTTAGCTTACACGTGTTCGCTAATCTAAGCACTCAAATTGCTGGAGTAAAAAATACAATGAGTAACGCAAACAATTTCGATAAAGCAGATCTTATTGCTTCTGGTTTAGGAGAGTTATTTGAAGCCAACTCTCCTCGTCTTCCTAAAGACAATATGCTAATGATCGACCGTATAACAAAAATTAATGGTGATGGTGGTGAATTTGGTAAGGGAGAAATTGTTGCTGAGTTAGATATCAACCCTGAACTGTGGTTTTTTGATTGTCATTTTGCCGGCGATCCTGTGATGCCTGGCTGCCTTGGACTCGATGCCATGTGGCAATTAGTGGGCTTTTTCCTAAGTTGGGAAGGTGCACTAGGCAAAGGTCGAGCGCTCGGTGTAGGTGAAGTGAAATTTACAGGACAAGTCTTACCCACAGCCAAAAAAGTCACTTATAAACTCACCATCAAACGTAAAGTTTACCGTAAGCTTGTGATGGGCATTGCCGATGCCACAATGGAAGTCGACGGCCGTGAGATTTATTCTGCGACAGATCTAAAAGTGGGTGTATTTAAAGATACCTCAGATTTCTGATCAGGCTGCCACATTCAGCTAGCTTTAAATCAAAAACATTCGATATAAGCACTGAATACTGAATACTGAATACTGAACACTGAACACGAAAAACAAAAAACCTTCATGACTTCAATGAAGGTTTTTTGTTATTGAAGAATGCCGTTCTAACCTGAGCTATGTTTCGCTGTTAAATAACACAGCCTCCTATTTTGGCTTCTATCTGTGTCGTACTGTCGACTAATAGCAGACTATTAGGCCGCCCCCCACCTTGATATCAACAAAAATGACTTTATGACACACGTTAGCCTGCATTTAGGGTAGGCAATAAAAAAGCGGATTTTAAAATCCGCTTTTTATTATCTCATCATTGAACAAAGTGAGTTAAACAGAATAACGGCGTCTAAACCACAATAGCGGCAAAAACAACAACCAAGTAAAACTGGCCGCGCCTTCACGGGTATAGTTCTCACTGCTAGACCCTTCCGTACAAGCAGTTTCACTACTCGATGCTTTCTGTAATACTACCATACGCGGTACGGCTGAGGTCACAGGGCCACCATTGCCCGCCACTTCGATATTCGGTAGACCATTATCACCTATCACAACACTGCCATTACTGGTCTGATACACAGGCTTTTGCACCATAGCCACACCGACAATGACACCATTATCGTTAATGCTGGTCGTTTGTACCACATCAATGTCTTGATCATAAGTAAAGACTTCACCTGTACCACTGGTCACGGTGACTTGCTTACGGCTCCAATTCCCATCAGAGTCTTGTTCATAACCTTTCGAGCTACAAGTTAATAAATCATTAATATCATTAAACTCTTGGTCATCCATGTTATACAGAAAACCTGATTTTGGACGATTGCTCGACGTATTGCTTTCTTTCGACTCAATCCAGCCCACCACCTGATTACTGTTATTAATGTCATAGGCTTCACTGCTTAAATCCGAGGTACTGCTATAAAAGTCATTGGGAGTGACCACTGAGCTACCCGATGTTTGCGTATCATAGTAAAAAAACTTACTGCGCAGATAACTATTAATATACTTAGTGTAACTGCCCACGACTATGCCATCATTATTAATGCCTTTCGCAACGGACTCTGTGGTGCTGCTGCCCGTATTGATCCAGTTATAGGTATAAGATCCATCATCATTTGGCGACCAGTACGCAGCATCGTAATACAAGGTACTGCCATTATTACGATACACATAAGAGCGGCCCGCCACGTAATCGCTATCATTGATGGCTAAGCCTTGCGCATAATAAACTTTCGATGATGATTGATCCTCGTCATCAACGCCTAAAGGCAACTCTGTACCTATTGTGTCATCATCATCATTGATTACAATAGCGCCATCCTTATATTCCCAGACATAAGCGCGAATTTGATAATCAATATTGCCATCATATTGCTCATCTTGAATACAGGCCGCTGTAGGTTCATCAGATGTAGAGGTAATGCAAGCATCTAAATAGGTTTCACTGCTGCTGCTTAACCCCGTGCTCGCATAGCCTGCAATCATATCATTGTTGTTGACCGCCGCAGCGACCGAATACCCACCGACAGTAAAATCGTCCGTTGATTCATCATCATAAGTGTAAGTATACTCAGTATAAGGTGGTGTTAGTTCAAGCTCCGTATCATCGCCTGATTGCACAAAACCGCGGAGTTCATAATCACGATAATAATAAGTCTCATCCTCTACTGATGTATCCGTCTGCTGAGCCGCCGTCATAGCCCCCACTTTCAGCGGGCTCGATACGGTATCATTGATGCCATAATAATAACTGTCAACGGTGTTGGAACCATCATCCGGAAATTCGGGTTCCGCTTGCCCATTGATACTGACAAAACTTGGCTCCCATGCCGTCGTCGTCTCTCCCGAGCCATCGGCAGTAAACACAAACTGGCTAGCCACAATTTCTGTCTTATTACTCATTGTCGTCGAATCACCACTACTATCTAGCGGGGCTACAGTACTGGATTCTAAGGGCGCAATCCCATCTGCCAAGCTCACATCGATAGTATTGCCATCACTGTCAGTGCCATTGGCTATGCCTGTTGCTGTGCCTAACGCATAATCATTATTATTAATGACCATACCAAAGCCACTTTGGGTGGCGGACAAGGTGCCCGTTAATGTCGGACTGGTATCGCTACTATTGTAGACTTCATCTAAATTCACGACTTCATAGACATCCGCTGCAGTCGCGCTTTGTAACACACCAAATACCCCAACGGCTACTAGCGATAAGGCACTGTTTACTGTAAACGTCATTGTTATTTCCTATTATTATTCTAAGCTTACTTCATCGACTCAAGGGCTTCCCACCGCTCAAAGCAAGCTTCCAATTGTTGTTCTTTTTCCGCTAATAAAGCGAGCTTCTCATTAACGATATTCTGTGCTTGTTCATAAAATGCTGGCGCTGCAATTTCATTGGTTAAGGAATCAATCTCTTCCTCAAGGGTCTCCATTGTGGCAGGCAGTGATTCTAACTCCCGTTGCAATTTATAAGATAACTTTTTCTCAACCTTAGTAACTGGAGCCTTTTCCTTTTTAACCGAGTGAGTCTGATTTTGCTCAGCAGGGACTTGGACAGGCTTTTCGCTAACAGGTTCCTCAGAATAAAATTTAGCGCCTTGACGCACCGCATCTTGATAGCCCCCCACATACTCACTCCAATGCCCGTTCCCAGTAAACCACCAGCTACTGGTCACAGTATTATCGATAAACTCCCTATCATGGCTGACAATGAGTAAGGTCCCTTTATAATCAGTTAACATGGACTCTAACAATTCTAGGGTTTCGATATCCAAATCATTGGTGGGCTCATCGAGAATAATTAAGTTTGCAGGTTTTAATAATAATCGTGCCAATAATAAACGGTTTTTCTCACCACCCGACAAGGCTTTAACTGGCGTTCTGGCCCGCATTGGCGAAAACAAAAAGTCTTGTAAATAACTTAAAATATGCCTATCTTGGCCGTTAATGGTGACCGTTTTTTTACCTTCTCCCACATTATCTTCAACGGTTTTTTCCGGATCAAGCGCTTCACGGTATTGATCAAAATAAGCAATATCCAGCTTAGTGCCCACTTTCACTGTGCCAAATTGTGGCTCAAGCTGGCCAATTAATAATTTAATTAAGGTCGACTTGCCGCACCCATTTGGACCAATTAAGGCAATTCTGTCACCGCGCATCACAGTGGTGGTAAAGTTTTTAACTAAATTTTTCTCAGGAATATTATATTCTAGGTTTTCAATATCAAACACCAGCTTGCCTGAACGCTCGGTATCCGATACCGCCATTTTAGCCCCGCCTTGACGATTAATACGCTCACTGCGCTCTGCTCTAAGGGCTTTTAACGCACGAACACGGCCTTCATTACGGGTTCGTCTGGCTTTTACCCCTTGACGGATCCACGCCTCTTCTTCAGCCAATTTTTTGTCAAAATGGGCATTTTGCTCCATTTCTACCCTTAACCACTCGGCTTTACCCGCTAAATACGCTTGGTAATTACCCGGCCAAGAAGTGACCACGCCACGATCGAGATCCACAATACGCGTCGACATACGAGAAATAAAGCCACGATCGTGGCTAATAAAAACAATGGCGCCTTTATAGCCTAATAAAAAGCTTTCTAGCCATTCAATGGTATCGATATCTAAATGGTTAGTGGGCTCATCTAAGAGTAATAAATCCGGTTCACTCACCAAAGCACGAGCCAAAGCCACTTTTCGTTGCCAACCACCGGATAACTCATTTAATGCTTTATCAGGATCAAGACCTAAACGTTCACAATTTTGCTGAATACGAGTATCGAGCAACCAACCATTACTGTGATCTAAATCTTCTTGCAAACGCTGCATTTGATTCAGCATGCGCTCCATATCATCCGCAGAGGCATGAGCCACATCCTGAGATAGCTGATGATAACGTTCTAACTTTTCCCCCACCGCTTTTAGCCCACCAGCGATGTAAGAATACACTGTGCCTTCTTCTGCCTTTGGCGGATCTTGTTGCAGGCGACTCACTTTGACATCATTGGTAATATTGAATTCACCATCATCAAGCTGTGTATCTTTTGATAACACTTTCAATAAGGTAGACTTACCTGCACCATTGCGCCCAACAATACAGACCCGCTCTCCAGCTTCAATGGTAAAATCAGCATTAAGCAAGAGTGGCGTATAACCGTACGCTAACGAACCATTATTAATACGAACCAGACTCAAACGACACTCCTAATCAATTCTTTTATTTCAACTTGCGTAAAAGGCCAAGCGATTTCCTGGCCCGATTTGATCTGCTTTAATACAGGAATCGTCATCCCATATTGCTTCGCTAAGCTCGCATCATCACAAATATCTTGATGATGCACACTTAACTGAAAATCTGCCACTAAGGCCTCAGCGAGCTCACATAAATGGCATCCCTCTGTGCCATAAAGCACATAATCACTTTTTATGTTACTTTGCATGTTTTATCAGCCAAGTGTTATGAATGTGCGGGTTACGTTTATAATCGAATGGCAGTGTCTTGTCATCGATATTTTGCACATGGATGTTAGCCGCACTCAATGCCGCTTTATCTAACTTAAACTTACGCTTATTATTTGAAAAAATAATTTCACCTTCTGGATTTAATAATCGCATCAAACTAACGAGCATATTAACGTGATCCCGCTGAACATCAAAAGAATCTTCCATGCGCTTGGAGTTTGAAAATGTCGGTGGATCAATGAAAATTAAATCAAAGGTTTGATGGCAGGTTTTTATCCACTGCAGGCAGTTCGCTTGTATAAACTCATACTGCTTGCCAGCCAGTTTATTCAACTCAAAGTTATCTTTGGCCCAATGTAAATAGGTATTAGACATATCCACGGTTGTCACCGATTTTGCACCGCCTAATGCTGCATGCACTGACGCCGAGCCTGTATAGGCAAACAGATTCAAAACATCGCGCCGAGATGATTTTTGCCCAACCAACTTACGAGTTAAACGATGATCGAGAAATAAACCTGTATCTAAATAACCTTTAAGGTTCAACTTAAACTTAGCGCCATATTCCTGTGTAATACGCTCTAATGTTTCATCTTCTCTTTTTTGATACTGGTTGCTGCCTTTTTGTCGCTCGCGAGTCTTAAGCACAATATTTTCCGGGTCAATATCCAATGCGCTCGGCAAAGACAATAGCACATCGGTAATGCGACGCTTAGTCACAGATTCAGGAATTTGAGCAGGCGCAGCATATTCTTGGACTATGACATGATCTAAATAACGGTCAATGGCAACATTATATTCTGGAATATCACCATCATATAAACGGTAACTGTCCACACCTTCTTTTTTAGCCCACTTTTGTAATTGCTTCACATTTTTCTTTAAACGATTCACAAAAGGCTGCGCCGCTTCACTCGGCGCGCCTAACTGTTTGATGTTCGCAGGCTCCACTCTGCGAGTGCTGTTAGCATGCAAAGTATAAAGGTTAAAAGCACATTCCAATTGACCATTAAACATTTTCATCTGTTTATCGGCTTTTAGCTTCAAACAAGACAATAGCTCAGTGTCGCTATTGACTATCCCGACCTGCCACCCCCCAAATTCAGCTTTTAACTTATCACCCAATTGATAATACAATTGCAGTAATTCAGTGGTATTGCCTAAACGTTCGCCATAAGGAGGGTTACTGATTATATATCCAGTATCAGAAGGCGGAGTGGCATTAAGCGCATTAATCACTTTAAAATCAATTAACTCAAACACACCAGCCGCATCGGCATTGCGCTTTGCCAAGGCTATCATGCGTGAATCAATATCCGATCCATAAAACGAAATATTACAACGTGTTTTACCTAATGATGCGCGGGCTTTTGCTTCTTCTAACAACGCATTCCACTCTTTGTGATCATGGCGTAACCAATGCTCAAAACCAAATGACTTGCGCTGCAAAGCAGGGGCAATATCACAGGCCATCATCGCCGCTTCAATCAGCAAGGTACCACTACCACAAAAAGGATCAAACAAGGTTTGTGGCTGTTTTTGCCAACCACTACGTACAAGCATATTGGCCGCTAAATTCTCTTTTAAGGGCGCTTCACCCACATTGGTTCGATAACCCCGTTGATGCAGTGCTGGACCCGAAAAATTAAAGCCTAGGGTAATTTCATTGCGTCTGTAATGGGCATCGATTCTAAAATCAGCATCGACACGAGACACATCAGGACGAGCACTGCCATCATCACGAAAACGATCCACCACCGCATCTTTTATTTTCAGTGCACCAAACTGAGTATTATTGATGAATCCACCCAAGCCATGAAAATCAATACTAAAGGTACTTTTATTGGAAAAATGGGTCTGCCAATCGACACAGTAAGCCGCATTATAAAGCTGCTCAGGACTCTCACAGGGGCCTTTATAGATCACTAAAATAATTCGACTTGCTAGGCGGCACCACAAGGTAATACGGTAAGCCAAATCTAAAGGGGCAGAGAAATACACCCCCGCAACACTCTCTTTAATATTCGTCGCACCAAGCTCTGCCAGCTCTAAAGAAAGTGCATATTCATAGCCTCGAGGGGCCGCAGCAAAAAAATTCAACATGGGTATAATCAGATCACAAGAAAAATCAATGACGCATTATACCTTTTCAACACCATAAAAGAATCAAAGAATCAAAGAATCTCCGCTCCAATCATTCGCTACGCGAAGAGCGAATGTCTAAATGACGTTAAAAAGCCGATCAATAACATATTAGTGATCGGCCATTTTATCAAAGCAAAAATTAATCTTGCTCTTCTGCCTTATACTTGTCCGCCGTCTCCTTCAATAAGGGCTGTAATTCCCCTTTTTGATACATTTCAGTCAAAATATCACAACCACCAATCAATTCACCTTCAATCCATAGCTGAGGGAATGTCGGCCAATTGGCATATTTAGGTAATTCAGAACGAATATCGGGATGCTGAAGAATATCCACATATGCAAATTGCTCATTACAATTAATCATGATCTGAGCCACTTGAGATGAAAAACCACAGCTTGGTAACTTAGGTGAGCCTTTCATATATAAAATAATCGGGTTTTCAGAAAGTTGCTGTTTAATTTTCTCTACTGTTTCCATTTTTTATTCCTAAGCTGGTAAAACATAACCTATGTCTAGCCGCTATTGTACGTCAGGTTGACCCATAACAAAAACCTACTTTTTAAAAGGGTATTGACAAAAACAAATCAAGAATAAATTTTTTTAAAATATTTCACAAAGAAAGAGACACTCACCCCTTTTATTGGGTAAAATGTCTAACAGTGAGTAAGACATATAAACATAAACTTAAAGTCAATGGAGAAAGCTAATGGCTTTTGAACTACCAGCATTACCATACGCAAACGACGCCCTTGAGCCACATATCTCTCAAGAAACTATCGAGTTTCATTACGGTAAACATCATAAGACCTATGTGGTTAAACTAAACGGTTTGATCGAAGGCACTGAGCTGGAAAGCAAATCACTTGAAGAGATCATTAAAACGTCTTCTGGCGGTATTTTTAACAATGCCGCTCAAATCTGGAACCACACTTTCTACTGGAATGGCTTAGCCCCTAATGCCGGTGGTGCCGCTACAGGCGCAATTGCTGACGCCATTGAGAAAAGCTTTGGTTCTTTTGACGCTTTCAAAGCACAATTCACCGATTCTGCTGTCAACAACTTCGGCAGTGCATGGACTTGGTTAGTTAAAAACGCTGACGGTTCATTAGCCATTGTCAATACGAGCAATGCAGCAACACCATTAACCGACGAAGGTGTCACGCCACTATTAACTGTTGATGTGTGGGAACATGCTTATTATATCGATTACCGCAATGTGCGCCCTGACTATCTTGCACATTTCTGGGAATTAGTTAACTGGGAATTTGTTAACCAAAATTTCGCTGCATAATATCCTTACACTCTCAATGATAAGCAGGTACCAATGGTATCTGCTTTTTTATCCACTGCATTCCTCTTTTTTATCTTCCTTAAAATAATCGACACCCAAAGAACAAATGCAACTGTTGCATTCGCAACTATTTGTTGTTGTTTTTATTGATATTTACATACCAAGTTCCCTTTTTCGGTCTAAAATTAATAATAGCAAGCCAAACCATTTAAACCGCTACCATTATATTTTGGCGTATCAGGGGGGAGTGCACTATGGGTATCTTTGAACATTACCAACAACGCTATGAAAAAAAACTCGATGAAGAATATACATTAGAAGAATTTTTAAGCCTCTGTAAAAAAGACAAAACAACCTACGCTTCAGCTGCTGAACGTTTATTGATCGCCATTGGCAAACCTGAAATTATCGATACAGCAAAAGATCCTGTTCTCAGTCGCATTTTTTCTAATCGATTAATTTCAAGGTATCCAGCCTTTAACGAATTTTATGGTATGGAGGAATCCATAGAGCAAATTGTCGCCTACCTTAAACATTCCGCACAAGGCTTAGAAGAGTCCAAACAAATCCTTTATTTACTCGGACCTGTTGGCGGAGGAAAATCATCATTAGCAGAAAAACTCAAAGCCTTAATGCAAAATATTCCGATTTATGTATTGAGTGCTGATGGGGTGCGAAGCCCAGTCAATGATCACCCTTTCTGCCTATTTAACCCCGAAGAAGATGGCAAATTAATCGAAAAAGAATACCAAATACCTCAACGTTACTTAAAATCCATTATGTCTCCATGGGCAGTGAAACGATTACATGAATTTGGTGGTGATATTGCAAAATTTAAAGTCATTAAAGTCTACCCTTCTATTTTAGATCAAATTGCCATCGCTAAAACAGAGCCTGGAGATGAGAATAATCAAGATATCTCTTCTCTGGTTGGAAAAGTGGATATAAGAAAACTAGAACACTTCGCTCAAAATGACGCCGATGCTTATTCTTATTCCGGTGCCTTATGCCGTGCAAACCAAGGGGTCATGGAGTTTGTAGAAATGTTTAAAGCCCCGATTAAGGTACTACATCCTTTACTCACTGCGACTCAAGAAGGGAACTATAACGGCACAGAAGGGTTATCCGCACTCCCTTATAATGGTATTATTCTGGCTCATTCAAATGAATCTGAATGGGCAACTTTTAGAAATAATAAAACCAATGAAGCCTTTCTTGACCGTGTTTACATTGTTAAAGTCCCCTATTGTCTGCGTGTCACCAAAGAAATCCAAATCTATGAGAAGCTGATCAGCAATTCTGAACTTCACCAAGCGCCTTGCGCACCAGGTACATTAGAAACCTTAGCCCAATTTAGTGTTCTATCTCGCATTTTGCCGCCAGAAAACTCATCCCTGTTTTCAAAAATGCGCGTTTATGATGGTGAAAGCTTAAAAGATACCGATCCTAAAGCGAAATCCTACCAAGAATATCGTGATTATGCGGGCGTTGATGAAGGCATGTCAGGCCTTTCAACACGTTTTGCGTTTAAAATTCTCTCAAAAGTCTTTAACTTCGATAATACCGAGATTGCCGCTAACCCTGTCCATTTGTTCTATGTATTAGAACGACAAATAGAGCAAGAACAATTCCCTGCTGATATTGCAGAGCGTTATCTTGAATTTTTAAAAGGTTACCTCATTCCTAAATATGTCGAGTTCATTGGTAAAGAAATACAAACGGCTTACCTCGAATCTTATTCTGAATACGGACAAAATATCTTTGACCGCTATGTCGTCTATGCCGACTTTTGGATTCAAGATCAAGAATATCGTGATCCTGATACAGGACAATTATTCGACCGCTCAGCGTTAAATGCAGAACTTGAAAAAATAGAAAAACCTGCGGGGATCAGTAACCCTAAAGATTTTCGTAATGAAATTGTCAATTTTGTGCTTCGCGCTAGAGCCAACAATGACGGAATGAACCCCCTCTGGACCAGTTATGAAAAACTGCGTACCGTCATTGAAAAGAAAATGTTCTCTAATACAGAAGATTTATTGCCTGTTATTTCTTTTAATACTAAAACCTCCAATGATGATCAAAGAAAACACGATGACTTTGTTAACCGAATGATGGAAAAAGGTTATACAAAAAAACAAGTCAGGCTCTTATCTGAATGGTATTTAAGAGTCCGTAAGTCTTCTTAACTCAGTGGTGAGACGAGATCTATTGATCTCGTCGTTTGGAGGTTCATATGGCCAACTTTATTGATAGACGCTTAAACGCTAAAGGCAAAAGCACGGTAAATCGCCAACGATTCATTCATCGCTACAAGAAACAGATCAAGCAGGCAGTCAGTGATGCAGTCACTCGCCGAAGTGTCACCGATGTGGATAAAGGGGAAGAAGTCAGTATTCCAACCCGTGATATTAATGAACCTTCTTTTCATCAAGGTTCTGGCGGAGTAAGAGAAAGGGTGCATCCTGGTAACGATCAATTTATGCGAGGCGATAAAATTGATCGCCCCCCATCAGGTGAAGGAGGCGGTGCAGGTCAAGGCGATGCTTCTGATAGCGGTGAAGGGCAAGATGACTTCATTTTTCAAATATCAAAAGATGAATATCTAGAACTGCTATTTGAAGATTTAGAGCTGCCTAACTTACAAAAGAATCAACTCAATAAATTAGTAGAATACCAAGTGGTTCGTGCAGGGTTTACCAATGATGGCGTCCCCGCCAATATAAACATTGTCCGCTCTTTACGCTCTTCACTGGCCAGACGCATTGCCTTATCGGCCTCAAAAAGAGCAGAGCTGAGAAGATTAGAAAAGGAATTGACCCAATTAGAAGATACGCCAGGCGCTGAAGCCGAAAAAATCATTGCCTTAAGAGATGAAATTAAAATGCTAAAAGAAAGCATTGCTAAAGTGCCTTTTATCGATACATTTGATTTACGCTTTAATAATTTCATTAAAAAAGAAATCCCTTCTAGTCAAGCGGTCATGTTCTGTCTAATGGATGTCTCCGGCTCCATGGATCAAGCCACAAAAGATATCGCAAAACGCTTCTACATACTCTTATATTTATTTTTAACAAGAACCTATAAAAACCTCGAAGTGGTGTATATTAGGCACCATACCCAAGCAAAAGAAGTCGATGAACAAGAGTTTTTCTATTCTCAAGAAACAGGAGGAACCATAGTTTCCAGTGCACTCAAACTCATGCATGAAATTCAAAAACAACGCTATCCTGAAACTGAATGGAATATATACGCAGCCCAAGCATCAGACGGCGATAACTGGGCTGATGATTCTCCCCAATGCCATAAGTTATTGAAAAAAAACATCTTACCTCTGGTTCGTTATTTTAGTTATATTGAAATCACCAATAGAGCACACCAAACACTCTGGCGTGAGTATGAAAATTTGCAAAAATCATTCTCCAATATTGCCGTTCAACATATTAAACACGCTGACGATATCTATCCAGTCTTTAGAGAATTATTTAAGAAGCAATCGGTTTAATAGGAGTCATTATGGGAAAAAAACCAACTCGAACACCATTAAATGATGGACCAGATTGGACTTTTGACTTACTACAAGATTATTTAATTGAAATTGAACGCGTTGCCGCACATTACAAGCTAGATACGTACCCTAATCAAATTGAAGTGATCACCGCCGAACAGATGATGGATGCCTATGCAGGAATAGGAATGCCTATTGGTTACACGCACTGGTCTTTCGGTAAACGTTTTATTCAAACTGAACAAGGGTATAAACGTGGGCAAATGGGATTAGCTTACGAAATTGTCATCAACTCCAATCCCTGTATTGCATACCTTATGGAAGAAAATACCATGACGATGCAAGCCCTCGTCATGGCACATGCAAGTTTTGGTCATAATAGTTTTTTCAAAAATAATTACTTATTCAAAACATGGACAGATGCCAGCTCTATTATTGATTACTTAGTCTTCGCACGTAACTATATCAGTGAATGTGAAGAAATCCATGGTATAGAGGCTGTCGAAAGTATTATCGACTCTTGTCATGCTTTAATGAATTATGGTGTTGATCGTTACAAGCGCCCTAGTGAGATATCATTCAAAGAAGAGCAACTCAGACAAAAAGAGCGTGAAGCTTACCTACAAAGCCAAGTCAATGATCTATGGCGAACCATACCCACGACCCCAACAACCATATCTGAAAAAAAAGAGCCTAACTTCCCCTCTGAACCTCAAGAAAACATTCTTTATTTTATTGAAAAAAATGCCCCTCTACTTAAGCCTTGGCAACGTGAAATCGTTCGCATCGTCCGCAAAATGGGGCAGTATTTCTATCCTCAAAAGCAAACACAAGTCATGAATGAAGGTTGGGCCACTTTCTGGCACTATACCATTCTCAATCATCTCTATGACGAAGGAAAAGTCACTGAGCGCTTTATGCTTGAGTTTTTACAAAATCACACAAATGTTGTTGCACAGCCTGCTTATAACAGCCCTTATTACAACGGTATCAACCCCTATGCGCTTGGCTTTAATATGTTTATCGACATAAGACGTATTTGTGAAAACCCTACCGAAGAGGATAAACATTGGTTTCCCGATATTGCAGGGGCGCCTTGGTTAGAGACGTTACATTTCGCAATGGAAAACTTTAAAGATGAGAGTTTCATTAGCCAATACCTTTCACCTAAGATCATTAGGCAATTTAAACTCTTCTCTATTCTTGACGATAGCAGTAAAAATCATTTATCTGTTTCGGCCATTCATGACAAACAAGGCTACCAAGATATTAGGTATATGTTATCTCAGCAATATAATTTATCTAATTTAGAACCTAACATTCAAGTTCAAAATGTCGCCATATCAGGTGACCGTTCCCTCACACTCAGGTACATTCCCACTCATCAAATTCCACTCGATGACAGTTGTCAGGAAGTCGTCAAACATTTACATGAACTCTGGGGGTTTAACATTAAACTTGAACAAGAAAATGAACAAGGAGATATTGTTTTGCTCGCCACTTGTCCAGCAAAATCCACCCAGTAAACATAAAAAAAAAGCGCCTGTAAGGCGCTTTTTTCCACTTATTAACATTTAAGCGAATTTGAAATCAACATGCTCAATAAGCGGTTTAAATGCATGGCGTTGCATGTCTTGAACACGTACTTTAGTGTCTTTACCATCAATTGTTAATGTTAGCTCTGAAGTATAAAAATCTTCATTAGCTTGAATGTTAATGATATCTTTATGATCAAAAACAATAGAAATGGCTTCTTTTCCTGGGCCATAAACAACAGCAGGAACTTTATCCGCATGACGTAGGCGGCGGCTCGAACCTTTCCCTAACTCTGTACGGACTTGTGCAACAATAGTATAAGACATAATTTACTCACTTAAATTAAAAATTAAAGGGTATTCTTTTCGACCAAAAATACCACGCTTTAAAGCGAAGCGCATCCTACCATAAAAGCAACAAACCAACAAATACTTTATCCACTCAATCATTCGAAAGCGCATTAAAAAATAGAGCTCTATTTAAACTATACCCGTGATACTTGAGAATGCATGTTTTCAGAGCCTGTAAAAGTGCCTAATTCAAGGCGTATTATTGCAAGAATGCTTATTGCCTTTTAAGATG
>NZ_CANLZC010000112.1 GCF_947495455.1 uncultured Shewanella sp.
ATCTGTCTCGTTTTCGTACTGACAAGATCAGATCACAGAATGACCAAATGGTTCCTTAGATTTAAGCAACAACGCCCTTTTTTTAGAATAAATTTTAATATTGAATTTTTTATTAGCCATAAAAAATGTTAGATAAGCGGCACGTCTTGTGTAAATCTGTATTTAAATCAGCGCTTGGCTCACATAAATGTATTCACCAATCTCCTTAATACGCGCGGCAGCATATTACTCGACTTCAGAAAAATCATTTTAGCACTGAGTAAATTTAACTAGGAATTAACAATGGCTGACCCAGTAAATTAGGCTTAGTCAATTATTCTTAAAATAATTCAGCAAATACTATAATAAATACTGAAATACGTTTAAGGCTGACATGGAGGTTTGCTATGAAGATCGCTCACATTGTCCCCCTAACATTACTCTTATTCCACTTATTCTTTGCACCATTGAGTCATGGACAAATAATCGGTCCGCTGACATCAGTTAATATTGGTGGAGTCAATATGTATTGTACCTCTGCACAAGGTCAACGCGTCGCTCTCTTTATTGATCCTTCGGTTAATCAATATATTGGTATTGCCTCATCAAATGGCTTCCCCACCATCAGGCTAGGCCCTGGATTTTTTAATAGTGTTCCTAGCAGCGTCGGCCAATTTTGGTTTTTACATGAGTGTGCCCATCATGTTGTCGGTGCCAATGAAGCACATTCCGACTGTTTTGCCATTAAAAACATGCGAAACATTGGCCTGATCACTCACCCCAATCAAGTCCATATGTTGCTCACTCAGATTTCACAAATGCCGGGCAGCAACGTCCATCTACCCGGCCCCGCAAGATCCCGAAATATTTATTCTTGCCTGATGAATTAAGATGAGGTTTTATGGCTAATGAGGTGAATATAATCTATAAATATCAGAACTAAGCCAACACATCGAGTCCTTTATTCGCCACCAAATTAAGTAGCTTTAGTGAAGTGCTTTGATGCTTTTTACATCATGAATCACCGTCAAGTACCCCTCCAGTTACTAAGCCATCAATCATGGCTTCATATAGCAATTTGTTGTCAAATAGCATTTCGTTATCAAGCATAACTCTTGCTTCTTGGTCTCTCACGCTATTACTTCTACACCTTGTATTTGCGATATATTTGGCATCTATTGGTAGGAAGTCATACCCTCCATCTTCATTAGGAACTTTTACAAAGTTCACTGGTTTTATATCTATAGCTGAAAACCCTGCATCAATCATCATATTTATTGTTGATAATGGAATGCTATCTTTAATTCCTAATGGTATAGCATTTTCTATCAGATAGAATACAGAGACAAATTGACCATCAATAAACAAACTTTCATTAGCATTTAAGTAACTATATTTTCCATTATAAAACTGTTCACTGCTATATATATCGTTTAATCTAAGATCTAAATTAAGCGTTGCATTTTTTTTCTTCATGTTACGTATAGCATTTTCATTGTAATAAATTTTATATCCCATTTTTTCAGTTTTTAGAATATATATATTTCTATTCACTCCTTTTTTAGTGATTATAAATTTAGATTCTAAATTAGTTGTAACATGTTCTATTTTTGTAGGGTTCCTTGCATTTACTAGTGAAATTATTTCTTCTTTATTACTTATGAACTCCTTACCTTTACTTATGGTTTTTTGTTTAAACTTGTTTGTAAAGAACTCTTCTGTTCCATATGCATTATTATTGTATTGTTGTTTTAAACCTAAAGCATAAACCCTCATATGTCTGTATTTAAGATCACCTTTATTTTTTTCTATGACTATGTCTTTTAATATATTGTATTCTGATTTATTTAACAGCTCTCTAATTTTTGTTCCTATTTTTGTTTTATTAGATAATCCTTTACTATCTCTAAATAAAGATTTAAATATTATAGTTTGAAGAGACCACTTCTCAAAATCTGAGCTTTGAAATTCTTTTTTATTTGAATAATTTTTTATTTCTTTTTTAAAGTTTAATAGCTGCTTTTCGCTATTATCCTCTACATTTGAATATATTATATTTTTTCCTGTGTTATTAATGTTTTCAATACTTTCCCTATCACCCACCTGAATTCTCCCCGAAGGAAAGTACATAGTTATTTTTCTAAAATAAACTATATTTCTTTTATTAAAGCTATCATAAACAGCTATTTCGTTTCTATCTGGATTTGGCGATTTCAAACCTAGTTTTTCATTTATATCTATTGCTTTTAAAAAGTGTAATTCTATTTTATATGCGTATAAACTGACACTTCCAACAAAATAATTTATTACGGAAGTGTATTCCTTTTCCAATTCCAACCTTTCTATTTCTGTCGTCGATAAACAATATAGTTTATTTAACGCTTCACCGATTAAAGTTCTTTTTATTACATGTATAAGTGATGTTTTTAGGAAACCTTCTGACTTTAAATTATATGCAGACAAAAAATTAGATTGACTCGGTTTTTTTACATGTTTACTTATATCAAAATCATCACGTTTACATGGAGCTTCTATCTGATTATTTAAACTTTCCGGTTCTATTAATGACAAATGATACATAAAATGTTCCTTTCTACTCTTTTCAAGGATAAAGTTAATATTTTCAAACAACTATGCCTAATAACTCAGTCAAACACTTTTCTATATATTTTGATATCTTTAAAGATAACTTTGTATCATTTTAGTTGTTGTCATGTGGTTTTTCTACTAATGTTGTTTTGCTCAAGTATAACTGAACAACTGACTTTCCATTTTTTCATAGTTGATTGAAGTTAAATCGCCAAATGTTACATGTGAACAAAATTTAACTCATAAATAGTCCGTTATTAATAACTGAAGTAAAAGTATTATCTAGTACCTCGTAATACTTTTGGAAACTTGCTTAGCCGAATGTCTTATTCTAATGCCAAGTATTAATCAAGATTAAGCCAACGTCGAGTCCTTGATTCGCCACCAGATTAAGTAGCTTTAGTGAGGTGCTTTGATGCTTTTTACTACCTTGCTCCCACTGCCGTATGGTTGAGGGGCTTGCATTTAGATAAGCTGCACGTCCTATTAAAGTCAGTGTTTGACTCACATGCATTTGTTCACGAATCGCCTTAATACGCGCGACATCATATTGCTCGACTTCAGGCAAGCTCTCATTCAACAATCAGGGAATTTAGCAATGAGTCTGTTTAATAAGGGAATTAACAGTGGGTGGCTTAGTTAATTTCCTTCTAATTTTGTTAAAATAGTTGTTTAGTTATTCTTCTTATAATTCTCAGCCTGCTCTAACACGCCTTTGTAAACATCATCGTTGGCCACAGGTGGAAAGCCGTATTTGTGTAGCAGTAAGATTAAATCCACTTTCAATTTGGCTTTGATGTCATCGCGCCCAGCCCAATCTGGATATTGGGCGACATTGTCTACCGTGGTTTTCATCTCCTTCGCCAGTTCAAGCATCGTGTCATCATCAAAAGTGAAATCGTACTTCTTGCGCATGTGGTTCAAGATATCGAGGAAGGCTTTCTCTTCTAGATCGATACCTAAGTCTTCAAACGAGCCCATCTCTTTTGCGATATCAAAGATAATATCGGTCATCTCTTGAGAGAAAGTATCGAACTCCTCACCATTTAACACATCATTCTCACGGCGTTCGTTATACTGCTCCACCAGCGATTGGAAGCGCTTAGAGAAGTTAATCCCTTGTAGCTGGTTGACCTTTTTAAAGTCGCTTATCGCTTTTTCAAGCAGCTTTTGAAGTAGCTGGATCTTAGTGTTTGGCAGCTTAATCTTGTTGATGCGAGCTAAGTAATCTTCATCAAAAATATCAATCGCTTCGGCGTGCTCATCGCCAATGGTAAAGATCGCTTCGACGCCATCGGCGCGTAGTGCTTCTGCCACTAACTCACGAACACGCTTATTCATTTGTGCCGTGTCTGGTGCATCGCCTTTGGTTAGCTTAAAGATGATAGCGCGCACTGCAATATAGAAGTGAATTTGGTCACGCTCTTGCTGAGATAACAATTCACTACCACAGCAAACATCATAAGCCGCCTTCATACGGCCGACTAACGCCATGAATCGAGTTTCGCCTTTCTTGGTTTGAAGTATGTATTCTGCCGACTGATTCAGGCACTCTAGCTGCTTACGCGGCTCTGCAGTGTAATACCCTGACGTATCAAAATTGTGGAACATTCGGTTTAATAGATCGAGATGGTTCTTCACCTCAATAACGGAAAAACGAATATCTTCAAAGTTAGTCTCATCAGCCTTTGAATACTGAGCTAAGGCTTGATTCATACGCGACTTGATACCAATATAATCGACAACGAGCCCTTTCGCCTTGCCTTCAAACTTACGGTTAACGCGTGAGATGGTTTGAATAAGATTATGCTTTTGCAACGGCTTATCGATGTAAATCGTATCGAGCTCGGGCACATCAAAACCTGTTAGCCACATATCCACCACAATGGCTATTTTGAAATTCGACTTAGGATTTTTAAACTGCTGATCGAGGGATTTTCTATGCTCCTTTGTCCCTAGCAGGCTGTACTGATCTGGATCATCGTCTTTGCCGCGTGTCATCACCATTTGCACCATGGCAAGGGGCGTTAATGCTTGTTGCTCTTTCTCGGTTAACTCTACACCATCAATGGCGAGCTTTTCCTCAAACCATTCTGGCCTTAGGATTTTGACTTGCTTATAAAAATCAAAGGCAATTTCACGGCTTGCACAAACAAACATTGCCTTGCCCTTTATCGTAGAACCTTCTTTCACTCGCCCTTCGTAGTGTTCAACAAAGTCTTTCGCCAAAGCTTCAATACGATCAGGATCGCCAAGAATGGCGTTCATATTGGCCGAGGCTTTCTTACTCTCTTCTATCTGATGTTCATTAGTGCCAGCGTCTGCACAGGCTTGGTAGTATTGCTCTACCTCTTCAAGCTTGCTGTTATCAAGAATGACTTTCGCCGCTCGGCCTTCATACACAATACGTACCGTAATGTCATCGTTAACCGATTCTGTCATAGTGTAGCTGTCTACTGCATCGCCAAATACATCAAGGGTGGCATCGATGGGCGTGCCGGTGAAACCCACGTAAGTGGCACTGGGTAAAGAGTCGTGCAGGTACTTAGCAAAGCCGTATGTCTGTTTCACATCGACGGCGACGCCATCTTGATATTTAATCACCACTTTCTTATCAAGATTCACCTGTGAGCGGTGCGCTTCATCGGAAATACAAATGATATTCGTCCGCTCAGAAAGCAATTCGATGTCTTCGGTGAACTTATGAATGGTCGTTAGGAACACACCACCGCTTTTGATGCCTTGTAGCTTGTCTCGTAAATCTTGACGGCTTTTAACGGGCACCACCATCTCATCACCAATGTAATGAGAGGCATTACAAAACTGTTTAGCAAGCTGATCATCGAGATCGTTACGGTCGGTAATAAGCACTATGGTTGGGCTTTCAAAATCGATGCTTTTCATCAATAGGCGCGATAGAAACTGCATGGTAAAGCTCTTACCACACCCAGTGGCGCCAAAGTAAGTCCCGCCTTTACCACTGCCGTATGGCTTACGCTCTTTGTCTATGTTGTAGTAAAGCTTACGCGCTGCGTAGTACTGGGGGTAACGGCAACAGATCTTTATCTCTTCCTTTGAAGTATCAGGGAAAAAGACAAAGTTCTTCACCACATCCAGTAACCTGGTTTGGTTAAAGAGCCCAGCAATCATAGTATAGAGGGAATTAATGCCATTCTTTTCGGTAGACTCGTTACCTGTGACTTTGCGCCATGCGTAGAAAAACTCATAGGGCGCAAACAGGTTACCCATTTTATTGTTCACGCCATCGCTGATGATGCACATGGCGTTGTAGACGAACAGCTTTGGAATATCATGGCGATAGCGTTTACAGATTTGTTTCCAAGCATTAAAAATGGTGGCGTCTTTCTCGCGCACGGCGCTTTTAAATTCAAACACCACCAGAGGTAAGCCGTTCACATAAAGGATGCCATCAGGAATTCGAATTTGCTCACCGTTTTCAGGCGAAACGCCCTTAATCTTCAACTGATTGACGATTTTATAGATGTTAGTGTCCGTTAAGTGCGAATAACTGACCGCACTTTCAGCGACTTTCCTGTCGTCTGTTGTGCGCTTATCTTTCAAAAGCGGCACAAACATCAAGCGTAGGGCGTGTGGCAAGTGTTTAGTATCGATTAGCTCAATGTGCAGATCTTTCTTTGAACGGTCGTCACGCTTAAACAAAAAGCCATTGCTGAGCCATTGGCAGAAGGTTTTATTGCTATGGTACAAGTCACTGGCAGGCAGACTTGAGAGCATACGCACTATGGCATCAATTTCGCTCTCGGTGATCCCATCGCCTCGGTACTGCTTGGCAAGGTAGCGCCTAAGATCATCGACAATCAATACTTGCTCTTGATCACTACGTTCAATGTCGCTTCCCATAAAGTGCGGGTAGCCTTGCTCAGTGAGCAGTTCAATAATGGCTTGCTCTAATTTGGCTTCTGTAAAGGTTAAGCTCATGGTGTGGGATCCGTCCTATCACTGCGCTAATACAAAAAAACACAACAAAAATGCACAAAATACCACAAAAAACAAAGCAAACCTACAACAAAAACCACAGTAAATACAACAGCAAATACAACAAAAAAGCTTGCCCCTGTTTGCCTGTTTGCCTGTTTAACTGTTTAACTGCTTGCCTGTTGATTTAGAGTCTGAGTCAGTCTGAGCCTGAATCTCTGAGTCTGAGTCCTGAGTCGCGCCACAGGGGAAAGGCGTCTAACGTAGTGTTAGCCCTGTATTAGCCCAGCGTTAACCCACCAGCGCTTTCGCTTGTGCTACTTGCACATTCTCTAAGCCCTCTAAGTCGATTTCACCGGAAAGCAATTTAGGCAGTAGTGTGTCGCGCAACTCAGCCAATTGTTTATTTTCACTCTTAAGGGAGCTTTGTAATTTAATCATTGGCATTATTTGAGAAACAAAAGCGTCTTGGATTTCTCTTGGAGCCATACAGAACTCAAGATTTGAAATTGCCTTAAAAGTAATTTGAGGGAATGTCCCTGAGCGCGAATCTGCAATGATATTAAATTCATCGATGGTGTTTTGACGAGTCAATATCATATATAGCAACCGAGGGTGAACCTTCTCGTTTGCTTGTATAACCATGAACTTAGTTGATACAACATAATCACTTACATCGAAATCTACGTAGGCAAAACGCTTGTTCTTCGGCCTAATCTCACTGTAAAGAATATCATCTTCTTTGATGGCTTTCTTTGCTTGTCCGGGTAACCCTACAACAGGTGAGTAGTTTTTATGTAAAAAGTCGCCTTCCTGAACATCACCGGTATTCACAAAAACAACTTCATCAACACTCTTCAAGTTATATGATTGGGAATGATTCTTACAGATATCAGATAGCTGATTTACTTCCCAACCCTCAGGGATCAACCCTAACTCAGACTCAACCAGCTTTTCTGGAAAAAGCGAGGCAAGGTCAACTTCTTTTGCAAAAAAAGGAGAAAGCAAGGGTGAAAGAGAGGGCGAAAGCAAGGGTGAAAGAGAGGGCGAAAGCAAGGGTGAAAGAGAGGGCGAAAGCAAGGGCGCAGCCAACCCATTTGCTTGCTCGCCATTCATGTTGGCTGGCTTTTTATTGCGCAGCTTTTTATTGCGCAGCTTTTTATTGCGCATCTTCTGACGAACAGGGTCAAAATCGACAAACCAAGATTTGAACAGCGCTTGCGCCATCTGCTCTAGAGTTTGGTTGATTTGGTTGTTGAGAGTGATTTTATTACTTATTTGCCATAATACTTCGCTAAGATTGAGCTGCTCAGAGAGTGGTGGGAATTTAGTCTCGTACTCCATAATTTTCTTGGGTGAAGTATGTAATATTTTTGTCCCAGTGGCCCGTTGAAAAACAAAGTTGTTGAAAGGTTGACTTATAAATAGCCAATACAGGTATTCAAGGCATACTAAACTAGGTTCTTTTATAATTATTTTTCCTAGTCGTTGATTATGTAAGTATACTTCCCCATCATCTGGAATCATGCCTGGTATTCCCAAGATTTCGCCACCTGATGTTTGACAGGTCATAGCAAGCAATATATCCCCGGGAGTCAAAATATAATCGCTAGGAAACTCAGATGTATACCGTTTTAGTTTCGTATCCGAAAAGCGAAATCCGCCACTATAATCGAAATTGCCGATTGCAACGACAATGGGACCATTATCAATACCTTCTCGCATGTATTCACCCTTAAAAGCAAAACCATGTTTCACATCAATAAGATCGCCCAATGAATATACTTGCCACTTACTCCCCATAACCCAATGCCTCCAAGTTGTGGCGAATGGCTTTATCCAACTCCTTGGATTGCTCCATTTGCCTGTATAAGGTTTGTGAGAGCGCGCGCATTTTGGTTTCAAACGCAATACCATCGTCTGCAACTTCCGCGGCGCCCACATAGCGCCCCGGCGTCAGCACAAAATCATTGGCTTTGATGTCGCTAATGGTGGCGGATTTGCAAAAGCCTGCTTGATCTTGATACTTCTCTACTGGATATTTCTCGACTGGATATTTCTCGCCGATAAGCGCGTCTGCTCCCTCTTTTGGCAAAGGATCGGCATTTTCGCCATCCTTGGCGGTCACCCTCCCCACGCGACGCTTTTGCCACGCTTCATCGGTACAGCGCCAAGCATGGTAAGTATCGGCAATGAGCGCGATGTCATCTTTAGTCAATGCTTTATTGGTGCGGCTGATCATAGTGCCCATTTCACGGGCATCAATAAACAGCGTCTCTTGTTGGCGGTTACGATAACCTTTGCTGGTGTTCTCGGTTTTGTCTTTGGTGATAAACCAGATACACACAGGAATTTGTGTGGTGAAGAACAGCTGCCCCGGCAAAGCAATCATACATTCTACATAGTCATTCTCAATCAGCTGCCGACGAATGTCGCCTTCACCTGAGGTGTTTGAGCTCATAGAGCCGTTCGCTAAGACAAAGCCCGCCGTGCCTGTTTCACTTAGCTTTGAGAGCATGTGCAAAATCCAAGCATAGTTGGCGTTGCCTGTTGGCGGTGTGCGGTAGCCAGCAAAGCGGGGATCATCGGTTAATTCTGCCTCATTGCGCCACGCTTTAAGGTTAAACGGCGGGTTGGCCATGATGTAATCGGCTTTTAAGTCTTTGTGCTGATCGGCAAAAAAGGTATCGGCGGCACGCTCACCTAAGTTGCCCGATAAACCACGAATGGCTAAGTTCATCTTCGCCAGTTTATAGGTGGTCGAGGTCAACTCTTGACCATAAATAGCGATGTCTTTGCTGCGCCCTTGGTGCTCTTTAATGAATTTTAACGACTGCACAAACATACCGCCGGAGCCACAAGCCGGATCGTAGATTTTGCCTTGAAAGGGCTCTAGCATTTCCGCTAACAGTGTGACCACAGACTTTGGCGTGTAGAACTCGCCGCCGCCTTTGCCTTCGGTTGCGGCAAACTTGCCGAGGAAGTATTCATAAACACGACCCACTAAGTCTTCTTCGCTCATGTCGCATTCGTTTGCCTTACCTTCACGAACTAAGGTATCGATATTCTCAATGCTGTCGATAAGGGATGCCAGCTTTTTCACTTCCAACCCTTGGCGCGAGAAGTAGTTATCTGGCAGCGCGTCTTTCAGGCTAGGGTTGTTTTTTTCAATGGTCGATAGCGCGGTATCGATAATGATGGCGATATCATCTTGCTTAGCGCGGGCTTTAACAAATGACCAACGGGCCTCTTCTGGCAAAAAGAAGATGTTGTCTTGTTGGTAGAACTCTTTCATTTCAACAAAGGCGTTCTGCCCCTCGTCTATCATCTTTTGACGGCGGGCTTCAAACTTGTCGCTGATGAACTTTAAGAATACTAGGCTTAATACCACATGTTTGTATTCAGATGACTCCACACTGCCACGCAGTTGGTTAGCGGTATCCCAAAGGGTCTCTTCAAAACCTTTGGTCACTTTTTTCGCTTTTGAGGCGGGTTTCTTGTTAGCGGGTGCTTTTGCCATGTTGTTAATTACTCACATAATGTAGGGCTACTGCGGTCATATGCCGTTCATGGAAAAAGATTATATATTAAATTTAATGGATTAGGTTGTTAACGCTTCAATTTTAAATGGCCTTTTTATGACAACTTATCTATGACAACTGGAAAAGAGGTTAATGCTAATAAATAATCACAATACGAAAAAGCTTAAACTCACACACAAAAAAGCCCCGATACTCCTAAAAGTATCGGGGCTTTCGAGCTTAAATTATCTTAACGACTCTTTATTACAGCTCTTTATTACAGCTCTTTATTACAAGAATGTGCAGGATAAGCGCGTAAGAGCAAGGCTTGATAAGCGACGCATAGTGTTTTCTATTCTTCTGGCTTTTCATACACAGTGTGAATACAAAAATAACCATCGGAAACAAGGCGAGAATTACGATGGTAATTGCTTTGAGCGCGAGACATGGACGTCGAGCTGGCATTTAAACAAGGAGGTTGTTGGTTTTCGTTTGAGCCTATAGGGCCAAAAATGTTCCCGATATTTTTGAGGCATTCCATGCTATCCATGCAGATCAGATGGGTTTACAGCGATATCCTATCTAAAAGCCAGTTCGACATCCTGTCTCTCGCTCATTAGCTTATGACCTTGTCATATTCGCCGTGCTACAGATGCATTGACACATAAGCCCGCTGCAAGCGATGAACACAAAAAAACCTCGATACTTAGAAAAATATCGAGGTTTTCTTATCAGCTTGGGTTAACCAAGGTAACCTAAATCACCTTGATTAATCTGAGGTGGGGCAGATGTCGGGTAAGGAGCAGCCATTACTGGCTACCCCTCCCCTAAGAACCGTACGTGCGAGTTTCCCCGCATACGGCTCAAGCCTTTATAAGTCAGTACCTAAGTACAGACCAGCAACTTACAAACCTAAAAGATAAATAACTATAGTAACCAGAATGCCTACGAAACCAATTAACACACTCATGGCTGATGTGACACCCTTATCATTGCACCTTTTCAATACATCAGTTACACCAGTTATTGCCTTTTTCTCCGATCTTAGCTTTTGACTTTCTAGATATTCTAATCCCTTGGCTGTGATCTCTACCTTAGAGTATATAACACCCTTATCATGCACCAGACGCTGTCCTCTTATAAAGCCAGCATTCATTAACAATGGTATTTGGTGATATATTTCCCCATCTTGAAAAAAACCTAACTCGCCAGAGTCATTTAGTTTCTTGATGTGATCTAAAGCGTTTTGTTGCATTCGTTATGCTCCATCGATTATTAATAATTGACGGAATAATAACACAGCCCCAAAAATAGAAGAAAATGCCCATAAGGATTATATCACACGATATATTAAACACAACATAATTTTTTAAACATAATGTGAGTTTTACTTCGCATGTAATTGCCGATGACAATTAGGGTGCAACAAGACTAAGTTATTCAGCTCATCTGAGCCACCTTTCACCCTTTCTACAATATGGTGGATATTCCACCCTGTTTCTTTGGTGATTATCTGGCGGCACATTGCGCAGCGATGCTGCTGTCTGAGCCACAGTGTCAGCAGTTTCCGTTGACCTTGCATTGAATCTTTCCAAACTCGCTCAAGGCGCTGTTCGAAGTATGACTCAAATGCTAAGTCATAAGGATTTGCCTCCGCTTTTAACTTAATATGTCGCTTTATCACAGTATCATTGGTGTATATCAGCCTTTTGGTAAAACCATCGACTGTTATACCTGAAAACGTCCAGTTTCGTGCGCCCACTGATTTAAAGTATTTCGCTTTAATCCAATGTTTGTGACGATTATTGTGTCGTCGTCGGCACCACTGCCACAGAAGCTTCCAAATCCGATAATCCACGTAATTAAAGGTTTCTTTCGCCACAATATGACGATGATAGTTAGCCCAACCTCGAAGGATTGGATTTAACTTACTGATTAGCATATCTGCCCTCACAGTCTTTTGATCTTTAATTATGTCGCTAATTTTCTTTAAGACATTCTTCACGCTTTTCGCACTTGGTTTGATTAACATCTTACCGTTGCCGTATTTACGCAAATTTTGTCCAAGAAAATCAAACCCTTCAGTTATATGCGTTATCACCGTTTTCTCTGGTGATAACGTAAGCCCACGTTTAGCCATAAAAGCTTCAACAATTGGCTTAACTTCACTCTCAAGTAACTCTTTCGAGATCCCCGTTATGATGAAGTCATCGGCGTACCTCACATAATTGACTTTAGTCTTGTAGCTGGCTTTGGTGTTTTTCTTCCCAAAATGGGTTTCTAACAACTCTTCCAAACCATCAAGTGCTAAGTTCGCCAATACAGGAGAAATAATTCCCCCTTGTGGTGTTCCTGCCTCCGTTGGGTTTAACTTACCCGATTCCATGAATCCCGCTTTTAACCACTTTCCGAGTACTTCTTTATCCAATACAACGTTGGCAAGTAACCAGTCATGGCTAATGTTATCAAAGCAGCCTTTAATATCCCCCTCTAACACCCACTCCGCAGAGCTTTTACGACTTAAATTGACAAAACATTGTTCTATCGCATCAGCCGTTGAGCGCATTGGGCGAAAGCCGTAGCTATTTCGATCTGCCGTAGTTTCCGACACAGGCTCAAGTGCTAACAGATATAATGCCTGCATTGCCCTATCTTGCATAGTCGGTATTCCTAAAGGACGACGTTTGCCGTTACTTTTCGGAATATAGATTCTACGTAATGGCTTAGGGTTATACCCTTGCCGCTTCAATCTAAAAATAGCCTGCCATTTACTTTCAGGCGTGCTCCACAACTCCCTATCGACACCAGCAGTCCTTTTGCCTCGATTTTCAGTCACCCGTTTAACCGCCAATGCCTTAGCAGCAAACGAGCGCACCAACATGCGTTGCAGGGTTTTCACCTTGCGCCACTGCTGTTGCTTCGTCGCCTTCGCGATCCGTACTTGTAGCCCTCTCACCTTACGCTCAACAGTGTACCAATCAATGGTATGCCAGCTGATCGCTTGGTGGGAGAACGCAGGTACTTCAAACTTTCTTTCCGTACTCATCTTGCTTTCCTCCTTAACCACAAAGTGGAGAAAAGCCAAGCCCCTACGGGGATAGCTAATCCCCGCTTGGGTTAATTTATTAGATGGCTTTACACGCCTTCACACGATTAAAGACCAGTCTGAATTTTGCACTCTTTCGAGTCAGGGCAAAGTTAGAACCCCTATCCGAACCATTACAGTTCGGCATTCGCTTGGTCAGACATCCTTTACCCGCTTATCCAACAGCGCTCCTTACGGATTGCCTGCCTGTATTACCATAGCTGGCTATTAGGCGGATGATCGGGCTTACCGAGTTCTGATGCAGTTACACGAGCAACTTAGGTTCTGTCTATTTACCGGTGGTCATAAGACGGCGTAATCCCAGATGTAAAAGGATTAACCGACCACGTACCTTTTGGTTAGAGCGTATCAACAATATTTCGCTCTTTGCGGTTGACGGTATTTATCAACAGTTCACTTACGTTAACCATATTGCCCAGCCTAGCCCCCAGCCAGCTTATTGTTAGCCAACTATGTCCACTCTCACGAGTTAGCACACCGTTTACACGGGGGTACATTGTCAGGAAGCTTCGCACCACGCCGTTACCAGCATCGCACTATCCCTAGGCTACTGTTAGCCGTATAACAGGTCTCACTACCGAAATACCTAAGCAAAACGGTGAGACAATAACTGCAACAGCTTACGCCGGAGATCGCTCCAGCAGCAAAATTCCATAAGTCGTGTCAGAAATGACAAGCAGACGGGAGTATCCTTGAAGGTTAAAATTATCGGCAGGCCTATGCCGCCGTTCTTTTTCCCTTTCGCACAAAAGACTATGCTTCTAGATACCTACGTTTTGAGGGCAGCGCAGACATTAACACTTTGCGCCCATTTTCTTTATACTGACCGACAAACACGATCAGGCGAATATTCTCTTGAGAGAATACCGTTGATCGGGTTGTGCGATCCGACCAACGGATTTCGACTACTAATTTTTGCAGGTGGGTGAGCAAGCAACTAAGTGCTTGCTTACGGTGTAGCCTGCTAGGTTAGCGACCTACGCGACTCTCGTCGCACTACATCATGCCGCCCATACCACCCATACCACCCATACCGCCCATACCGCCCATATCAGGCGCAGCAGCTGGTGCTTCTTGTGCAACTTCACCTACCATAGCTTCTGTTGTCACCATAAGACCTGCAACCGATGCAGCAAACTGTAGCGCACTACGTGTCACTTTAGTTGGGTCCAAAATACCCATTTCTAGCATGTCACCGTAAGTGTCGTTACCCGCATTGTAACCATAGTTACCACTACCGTTTTTCACATTGTTAGCCACAACTGAGGCTTCTTCACCCGCGTTAGCCGCGATTTGACGAAGTGGTGCTTCCATGGCGCGAAGGGCAATGACCACACCGTGTTTTTGATCTTCATTGATCACATCAAGATCAACAATTTTGCTTGCCGCGCGAACCAGTGCAACACCACCACCGGCAACCACACCTTCTTCAACTGCTGCACGTGTGGCGTGCAATGCATCTTCTACGCGTGCTTTTTTCTCTTTCATTTCAACTTCAGTTGCCGCGCCAACTTTAATCACGGCAACACCGCCAGCCAACTTGGCCATACGCTCTTGCAGCTTTTCTTTATCGTAATCTGACGTTGACTCTTCCGCTTGCAGTTTGATTTGTGTCACACGTGCCTGAATTTGCTCTTCTTCGCCTACACCATCAATGATAGTGGTATCATCTTTAGTGATCAGTACGCGTTTTGCACTGCCTAAGTCTTCTAATGCCGCTTTTTCAAGCTCTAGACCAATTTCTTCAGCAATGACAGTACCGCCAGTAAGAATCGCGATATCTTGCAGCATTGCCTTACGACGATCACCGAAACCTGGCGCTTTAACGGCAGCTACTTTAACAATGCCGCGCATGTTGTTAACCACTAATGTGGCTAATGCTTCGCCTTCAACATCTTCAGCGATGATAAGCAGTGGCTTACCGGTTTTCGCTAAACCTTCAAGGATAGGCAATAATTCACGAATGTTAGAAATCTTCTTATCAACCAACAGAATGTATGGGTTTTCTAGCTCAACACTGCCTGTATCTGGCTTGTTGATGAAGTAAGGTGATAGGTAACCACGGTCAAACTGCATACCTTCAACAACGTCTAGCTCATTTTCAAGTGCTTGACCTTCTTCTACTGTGATAACGCCTTCTTTACCCACACGCTCCATAGCCGTTGCGATGATTTCACCGATTGACTCATCAGAGTTAGCAGAAATCGTACCCACTTGTGCAATGGCTGTGCTATCGGCACAATCTTGTGAGAGTGTTTTAAGCTCAGATACCGCCGCAATCACGGCTTTGTCGATACCACGCTTAAGATCCATTGGGTTCATGCCCGCAGCAACGGCTTTTAGCCCTTCGCTCACAATGGCTTGTGCTAAAACCGTTGCCGTTGTTGTACCGTCACCCGCTGCATCATTGGCTTTAGACGCAACTTCTTTCACCATTTGTGCGCCCATGTTTTCAAACTTGTCTTCAAGTTCGATTTCTTTCGCGACAGATACACCATCTTTAGTGATCAGTGGCGCGCCAAAGCTTTTATCAAGCACAACATTACGACCTTTAGGGCCTAAAGTGACTTTTACGGCGTTAGCCAATACATTTACGCCGCTTAACATTTTTACGCGGGCATCATTGCTAAATAAAACTTCTTTTGCTGTCATTTTGATTATCCTTTAAGTTCTTTTAATGCTTAACCTAAACACCACAGTTAATCTGGGTTGGCTGAGTGATTAAGTCCGGTATGGGTGTATTTAATGAGGGGAATTAACCCACTACCGCCATTAGATCTGATTCAGAAAGGATCAGGACTTCTTCACCATCAATCTTTTCTTTTTTCGCGCCATAGCCTTCATTAAAAATGACGATATCACCAACTTTTACGTCTAACGCCTTTACATCGCCATTTTCAAGAATACGGCCATTACCTACCGCAAGAACCTCACCTCGGCTCGACTGCTCTGCCGCACTTCCGGTCAGCACAATACCGCCAGCTGACTTTGACTCAACTTCTGAACGCTTAATAATGACACGATCATGTAATGGACGAATATTCATCGATGGATGCTCCTAAGTAGATTGCCCAACAATCATTGTTGGTTTTAAACAAATACATTAGGCAATTTCATTGATAAAATTGCCATGATATTCGGGATATGGGGTCAAATTGAAGACTTCCAAGGGGAGGTTAAAAAAAAAATGCATTTTTATGAGCAAGATTTTTTAAAATCTTGCCGACTTCCTGTTAGAATCGGCTTTTCACACCGAATTAAACAGACTTATGAATGATAGACATGGGCTACTGACTCAGCCTATTGGTCGTGTGCTATTAAAAATGAGCCTAGGAAACCTGATTGGTATTGTCACCATTTTGGGGTTTAACCTCGTCGATACTTTTTTTATCAGCCAGTTAGGAACACAAGCACTGGCAGCTATCAGCTTTACCTTTCCCATTACCTTAATTGTATCAAGCATAGGCATTGGCATAGGCGCAGGGGTGTCCACTAATTTAGGCCGTTTGATTGGCAGCAATAATCACAAGAAAGCCAAACTCTTTTTGCATGACACCTTATTGCTAGCCTTTGCACTGATCGGCATCATTAGCCTATTAGGCAGCCTATCCATTGGGCCCTTATTTACCTTATTAGGCGCAACACCCGCCAATATACCTGACATTCACGATTATATGCTGCCTTGGTATTTAGGTGCACCATTACTGATACTGCTTATGGTGGGAAATCAGGCTCTGCGCTCCACAGGCGATACACGCTCACCCGCCATGATCATGTCATTGGCAGCCTTAATTAATGTCATCCTTGATCCCTTACTTATTTTTGGACTTGGCCCCTTCCCCCGTCTGGAAATTCAAGGGGCAGCTATCGCGACATTACTCGCTTGGTTTATTGCTGTTTTACTGTCAGGTTATTTGCTGATCATTAAAAAACGCATGTTGCATTTTGCCCAGATCAATATGAAACGCTATCAGGAAAACTGGAAAAAACTGGCCCATATTGCTCAACCCGCCACCTTAATGAATTTGCTCAACCCCGTGGCTAACGCACTATTAATGGCCATACTCGCCAGGCAAAATCACCTAGCCGTTGCCGCTTTTGGCGCCGGTACACGTGTCGAGTCTCTCATGCTGATTGTGATCACGGCACTGTCATCCAGTTTAGTGCCTTTTATTGCTCAAAATCTCGGCGCCGGGCAAAAAATACGCGCTCATCAAGCATTAATGCTCTCTTTGAAATTTATTTTTATTTTTCAAACCTTGCTATACATACCTTTAATGTTACTGGCGACACCTATCGCAAGCCTCTTTAGTCAAGATCCACAAGTCATTACTTGGCTCAGCTTTTATATACAATTTTTACCCGGCGCTTATGGTTTTTTAGGGATCATTATTTTAGTGGCGACCAGCCTCAATGCTTACCATAGACCCATGAGTTCATTAGTCATTAACGTATGTCGATTATTTTTTCTCATGCTACCTCTCGCCGCTTTAGGTTCTTATATTGACGGTGTGGAAGGCCTCTTGTTAGCCCTGCCTGTCACGAATATGTTAATGGGAATAGCTTGTTATATTTTAGCCACCAAGATCTGTGAGCCCTAACTGTTTATTCCCACAGCCTCATCAAAAAATGAGTAAAAAATAGACTTTAGTTTTATTGAAAAGACGTTTTTTTAATCTAAAATCATTGCTCCTTCATAGAAGATTATGAAGGCTTAACATTCAAACATGTCGTTATGGAAAACGATCACATTTAAAAGGAATTAGTCTAAATGAAAAGTAAACTGCTCTCTCTGGCACTTTTGTGCAGCGCCAGCGTCCTTCCTGTATTATCCGCAAGTGCAGCCGTCCCTTCATATGGTATATTAGTGATGGACAGAAGTGGCTCTATGATGAGTACTCGCACTGATGGGCAAAGTCGTTGCTCTTATTCCAAACAAGAAGCCATTGATAAAATCTCTCGTTTCTTCTTCAATGCCAATATCAATGGGCAACTCATTGAGGTACGTACATTTAATTCCGCCAATAATATGCAATCCGTCACAGGTGGCTTTGTTGACTTCGTAGGCGCAATGACAGCGATGAACAATCTTGATGATGAAGGTTGCTGGGGAGGCACCGCACTTGCACAAGCAATGTGTAGCGCAGCCGATGATTTAAGAACCCAATTTGCTGAAGAAGCCAGTAACGGTGCTAAATTACGTGTTTATGGCTCTACCGATGGCGAAGAAAATGCCAGCCCTTCTACCCCATGTGGCGGCAGTGATTGGCAAGATGAAGTGCGCAGTAAATATACCCTTGAAACCCCCATGGTTGAATTTAACCCCACCATATTTACGGGCACCGTTAGCAGCGCAGTACGACACTTAGCTGTTATCGAACAAGACAGAGGTAAGACTGGTGGCATTTCGACCAAGAGCAGTACCTTTGACTTTCTACAAGAATTGGCTGTGGAAACCGGTGGAGAAATTGAACTTATCAGCGACAGCGATGGCGATGATCCTAACGAGCCATGGTTTGATAAAGGCAAAAAGTAGTCTTTTGACACAATAAGTTATACTAGGGCCTAATACTGGTCAGTTAAGAGCTAATATAATTTTAGGGAGTAAGTTCTTGGCCTATGTTTGACCTCCCT
>NZ_CANLZC010000113.1 GCF_947495455.1 uncultured Shewanella sp.
ATAACTTGGCTCACTTCACAATCAGTATTCATTGTTTATGAGCCAGAAAAGTGGGGATCCCTCAGTCACGGGTATACATAGATAAAAACACTGTTTTCTATTCCTATAACACCCTGCTCTGCTGTGAATGGTGAGTGATTGTCACCATCAAATCACATCCTTGTTAGAAAAAATATGTTACCAAAAGGTTTTTATGATGTTATAAATAATAACATTGATACACAATATTAAAAACCTAACGTTATAAGAAAAAAGACAAGCACTGAACAAGGAACGTTGACAGACCACAATGGAAATACGCTTATTCGAGTCAATTGATAAGATGTTTATGAATTAGGATGTTTATGAATAAAGAATTTCTACCATTGTGCCGACCCGCTCTGAATGACAATGATATGAATGCAGTGATTAAAGTGCTTCAAAGTGGCTGGATAACAACAGGCCAACAAAGTCATGCATTAGAAACCTTGATCACCCAACACATAGGCGCAGCCTATGCCATCACACTGAGCAGCGCCACAGCAGGCATGCACTTAGCCTTATTGGCATTAGGAATAGGCCCTGGAGATGAAGTGATCACCCCGTCGTTAACTTGGGTATCCACGATTAATATGATCACTTTACTCGGCGCCAAACCCGTTTTTGTCGATGTGGATCCCCATACCTTAATGACCGATGCCGAGCGAATAGGTTCACTCATTACTTCAAAGACTAAGCTCATTATTCCCGTGCATTATGCAGGGGCGCCTCTAGATCTTGATGCGCTTTATGCATTATCAACACGCTATAACATTCCCATTCTTGAAGATGCTGCCCATGCCTTAGGCACATACTATAAAGATCGGCCCATAGGCCAAACCGGACATTGTATTTTCTCCTTACACGCTATCAAAAACATTACCACTGCAGAAGGTGGCATATTCACCACCCAAGATAAAGCCCTTGCCGAACGCATTCGCCGTTTACGATTTCATGGTTTAGGCGTCGATGCTTTTGACAGACAGCACCAAGGACGGCGTCCACAAGCAGAAGTTATCGAGCCCGGTTTTAAATACAATATGCCGGATCTCTGTGCCGTGTTAGCCATTGGGCAGCTACAACGTATTGGCAGTATTACTCAAAAACGTCAACAACTCGCCAAATTATATCAAAATAAGCTGCAATCTATCGCAGGGATCACGCCTTTAAATGTACCTCATTACTCCCATGTTCATTGCTGGCACCTTTTTATTATTCGTATCGATCCTCAAACTTTCGGCCTCAATAGAGATGATTTCATTGAAGCACTCAAAAACCATAATATAGGCGCAGGTATCCACTTTAAGGCGTGTCACAGCCAACACTATTATCAAAAGTTATACCAAGATTCCCTAAACGATATTGAGGAGAGATTACCTAACACCATTATAAACAGTGAACAAATCTGCTCATTACCCCTTTTCCCTGACATGACCCCTGAAGATGTTAACCGGGTGATCAGTACCATCATTCAGATCTCGGAGCAACACCATGAAGCATAATCAAGCGATTAAATTCATCTCCATTGTTATTCCTGTTTACAATGAACAAGCGTGTTTACCAGAGCTCATTCGTCGCACAACCGCAACAATGAGCAAGTCAAATAGACAATATGAAATGCTCCTGATCGATGATGGCAGCCAAGATAATAGCGTCGAACTGATTGAAGCCGCCTCATCGGCACCTCACAGTCATATTGTCGGTATTATGCTTAATCGTAATTATGGTCAACACAATGCGATTATGGCTGGCTTTGAACATGTTCGTGGTGATTTAATTATTACTTTAGATGCCGATCTACAAAACCCACCAGAAGAAATCCCCAAATTAATCGCCAAAGCAGAAGAAGGCTTTGATGCCGTCGGCACCATTAGGAAAAACAGACAAGACAGTATACTGCGACGCTTTCCCTCTAAAATCATCAATCACATCGTTAAACGCTCTACGGGTGTTGAAATGAATGATTACGGCTGCATGTTAAGAGCCTATCGTCATCACGTGGTGCAAGCCATGCTGGCATGCCATGAAAGAAGTACTTTTATTCCTATACTTGCCAATGGCTTTGCTCGCCGCACCGCTGAAATTGAAGTTGCTCATAATGAACGTAGTCAAGGTGATTCAAAATATGACTTGATGGGCCTGATTAATTTAATGTTTGATCTACTCACTAGTATGACAACCGCACCATTGCGACTATTAAGTCTCATTGACGGTGGCATTGCCTCCATAGGCGTCCTATTTGGATTCGGCTTATTCTTTTTACGTTTTATCTATGGCAGTGAATGGGGCGTCGATGGCATTTTCCCTTTATTTTCCATTCTCTTTATTTTTATTGGCGCACAATTTATCGGTTTAGGGTTATTGGGCGAGTACATAGGCCGTATTTATTCCGATGTACGAGCGCGGCCACGATATTATGTACAGAATATCCTTATTGGCGAGGCAAGCCAACAAATGAGGGAACAAAGTCAAACGGTGATACCCATAAAACAAACCCCATGATGAAAATTCTATTCTGAGACGAAAACCAAGCCGAAGAAACAAAATATAAACGAAGTCAAATATTAACCATATAATTCATCCGCCTAGTGACATTGACCGTCACAAGTTATTGGGTGGCTTCACTTTTATATAAGGATGCAATATGAAAGCCGTTGTATTTGCTTACCATAATATCGGTTGCGCCGCGATTCAAAGTTTACATGAAGCGGGCATCGAAATTTTAGCCGTTTTTACTCATTTAGATGATCCTAATGAACATGTTTTCTTTGGTTCCGTCGCAAAACTCGCAGCCAGTTTTAATATTCCTGTATTCGCACCAAATGATGTCAACCATCCATTGTGGATAGAACGGCTTCGTCAACTGTCACCGGACTGCCTATTCTCCTTTTATTACAGGCAAATACTCAGTCAAGATATTCTCGATATCCCCCCTCAAGGTGGGTTTAATCTTCATGGTTCATTGCTGCCACACTATCGTGGACGCGCGCCCATTAACTGGGCACTCATTAATGGCGAAACACAAACGGGTGTGACATTACATGCCATGACGAATAAACCCGATGAAGGCGATATTGTCGCAGCCGCTTCCCTGCCCATCACCCACAGTGATACCGCAGCAAGCTTACATCATAGAATGACACAATTGAGCAGTGAGTTATTAAGAGAGATCTTGCCTAAAATAAAACAAAACACGCATACATTAACGCCACAAGATCATAGCCAAGCCAGTTATTATGGGCGAAGAACGCCCGCCGATGGCGAAATAAAATGGAGCGAATCACCTATTCGTTTGTTTAACCTGATTCGCGCAGTGACCGACCCCTTTCCCGGTGCATTTTCTTTTTTAGGTGATCACAAAGTCATTATTTGGCAAGCCAGACCCATTACGACTTCGACAGAGGCCTCACCGGGTACCATTATCAATACCGCCCCCCTCACTGTCGCCTGCCATCAAGGCGCCCTCATCATTGAAGCGGGTCAGGCTGAAAGTGGGTTATACCTTAATGGTGAGCAGCTGGTCAATGATCTGCATTTAGTCAAAGGTATGCGATTTGGTCCCCAAGCCAGTGCGATGTTATCAGCCAAAAAACGAAAGAAAGTCCTTATCATGGGCGCCAATGGCTTTATTGGAAATCACCTCACCAAACGCTTACTCGATGATGGCCAATATGAAATTTATGCCATGGATATGAGTTCAAGCCAGATACAACAATATCTAGGGGATCCTGATTTTCATTTTGTCGAAGGTGATATCACCATACACAGTGAATGGATTGAATATCACATCAAAAAATGTGACATTGTTTTACCTTTAGTGGCCATTGCAACACCTATCGAATATACCCGTAATCCTCTGCGAGTATTTGAACTGGATTTTGAAGAAAACCTCAAAATCGTTCGCGCCTGTGTGAAATACAATAAACGCATTATTTTCCCATCGACATCTGAAGTTTATGGCATGTGTAGCGATGAAGAGTTTAATGAGGATACTTCATCATTAGTCACAGGTCCCATTAATCGGCAACGCTGGATTTATTCAGCATCAAAACAGCTGCTTGATAGGATCATTTGGGCTTACGGTAAACAGAATAAGTTATCATTTACGCTTTTTAGACCCTTTAATTGGATGGGCCCCAAATTAGACAGTTTGGACTCAGCTCGTATTGGTTCCAGCCGCGCCATCACTCAATTGATTTTAAATTTAGTGGAAGGCACGCCCATTAAACTCATCGACGGCGGCGAACAAAAACGCTGCTTTACTGATATTTCTGACGCCATCGAAGCCTTATTTAAAATTATTGAAAACAAAGATGCGGCCTGTAATGGGCAGATTATTAATATTGGTTCCCCTGAAAATGAAGCCAGTATCAAGCAAATGGCCGAAATCTTAGTGGATAAATTTGAGCAACACCCACTTCGCCAGCAATTTCCTCCTTTTGCTGGCTACAATTTAGTGGAAAGCCAATCTTTTTATGGTGACGGCTATCAAGATGTTCAGCACAGGCGACCCAGTATTCACAATGCCAAAAAACTACTGAATTGGGAACCCCATATAAAAATAGAGCAAACCATTGAAAAAACTTTAGATTTTTTCTTAAAATTCGCTGTGGAAGAACAAGCCTGGATGCCTGAAATTATTCGACGTTCAGATCAAGATGCAAAATTTACATTAGTCACAGGGACGGAGTGATCATCGCCATATGCTAAAACAAGCCCCAGTTAAAGTCGGTCTACGTATTGATGTGGATACCTATAGAGGCACCCGCTTGGGCGTGCCCGCATTATTAACACTGCTGGCCCAATACGGTGTATTTGCTTCCTTTTTTTTTACCGTAGGACCTGACAATATGGGGCGTCATATTTGGCGTCTGCTTAAACCTCAATTTCTCAAAAAAATGTTACGCTCTAAGGCTGCCAGCCTTTATGGCTGGGACATTTTACTAAAAGGCACATTATGGCCCGGCCCCATTATTGGTCAAAAGCTGGGTTCTATCATTCAAAAAACCCATCAAGCCCAACATGAAATTGGACTACATGCTTGGGACCATCATAAATGGCAATGCCATACTGATACTATGAGCCCTGATGAGCTCTTTGATGAAATTAATAAAGGTTATCAACTCCTCTCAACACTCACTAACCATCAAATTCGCTGCAGTGCTGTGCCAGGCTGGCGCTGCACTGCATCCACATTAACACAAAAGCAACGCTTTGATTTTCATTATAACAGTGACTGTCGAGGACACTCTATTTTTAGCCCTGAAAAAGGCATGGCCCCGCAGATCCCAGTCACACTACCCACTTATGATGAGCTTATAGGCCAAGCAGGCATAACGCCACATAATTATAACGATGAAATCATCAAACGCATTAAACCGCATCAACTCAATGTATATACCATACATGCCGAAGTGGAAGGTATTGCTCTGATTAATTTATTTGAAGACTTGCTTCAAAAAGCTCAAGCTCATCAGCTGCAATTTGTTCCCCTGTTTCATTTATTGAATAAACCGCCAGAACAATGGCCCATTGATACGATTAAAAACCAGTTTATTCCCGGACGTGAAGGTTGGTTAAGTTGGCAAGGTTCAAGCCTGCAATCTTTGGCATCAAACCAAACATAAAAAGACGAACTGTATTTGTGATTTAATCTTAATAGTAAGTAATGTGAGTAGTGAATAGTGATGCAAAACCCACTGGTATTCAGTGGAGTGATTTTATCTTAATAATGAGTAATGTGAGTAGTGAATAGTGATGCAAAATTCACTGGTATTCGGTGGAGTGATTTTATCTTAATAATGAGTAATGTGAGTAGTGATGCAAACCCACTGATATTCGGTGGAGTGATTTTATCTTAATAGTGAGTAATGAATTATGATGCAAAACCCACAGATGTTCGGTGATATTAGCCTGAGCTCTCCCAAAATAAACTTAGCCGTCACCATTCCACTGTTTTTCGTTTTATTGTATTTATTACCATTGGGATTAAGGGATCTGTGGTCACCAGATGAACTTAGGCATGCTGAAATCGCACGAGAAATGGTACAAAGTGGAGATTGGGTTGTACCTAGGTTTAATAATATTCGTTATTTCGAAAAACCCATTATGGGGCACTGGATGAATGCGACTTCACAACTGCTTTTTGGCGAGAATAACTTCTCTGTTCGCGCTGCATCGGCATTGAGTACATTAGGCACGGCACTGTGTTTATTTTTATTAGTCAGGCATTTTTACACTAAAAGTCAGGCCTTAGTCACAGTAGCTGTTTTTTTAAGCCTCTTTCTTGTCACTAACTTAGGTACCTATAGTTTAGTCGATAGCATGCTTAATTTTTGGCTCACAGCCGCTTTTTGCAGTTTTTACTTTGCTTCACAAAGCTTGACAACCTCAACACGCTTAACCGCTTATTCTCTTGCTGGCGTTTTTTGCTCTTTTGCCTTACTCACTAAAGGCTTTATTGCACTCGCCCTTCCGGTTATTGTCGTGATCCCTTTTATGATCTGGCAACAGAAATTGAAGCAGATTATCGGCTGGGGGATCTGGGTCATCTTAGTCGCAACCTTATGCACTTTGCCATGGGCACTGGCCATTCACCGTGCAGAGCCTGATTTCTGGCATTACTTTTTTTGGATTGAACATATTCAGCGCTTTGCTACTGAAAAAGCGCAGCACCATGCTCCTTTTTGGTATTATTTACCCTACTTATTACTTGCTACTCTACCTTGGTTATTCCTCGCTCCTAGTGCCTTTAAACATCTTTCCCACCAATGGAAACAACCTCTCATTCGCTATGCATTACTATGGGCCCTATTGCCATTCCTCTTTTTTTCAACCTCCAATGGCAAAATTGTCACTTATATTCTCCCTTGCATGCCCCCATTAGCCATTTTACTCAGTTTTGGCCTCATTCATGCCATTGAGAAAAATACTCGAGGAATTTATCTCGGATCCATAGCCAATGCCATGACCTTAGCCTTAATTCCAATTGTCATTTTAGTGCTCTATTACGCAGGAGTCTTACCTGTCAATGCCGATGAATACCACCGCCCTTGGCTATTAGCCTTAGTCTGCTTCTATTGGGCAATATTGGCCCTCCTTGCCATAAAAGCCCAACGCCTTGACAGTAAAATTAGCTGTTATATGGCCATGCCTTTAGGTATGTTTATGCTCGCCTGGGCCATCATTCCCGATGTCAGCACCCATTCAAAAATGCCTGCTCAATTTATGAAGCAGATAGAACCTTTCATTGACAGGCAAACCTTATTGATCGCAGATAACCCAGGTACCATGTCTGCCTATAACTGGTATTTTAAACGTCACGATGTGTATTTGTCTCATTCAAAAGGTGAGCTCAAATATGGTCTTAACTATGATGATGCTAAGAATAGATATATTCATCCTAAAGCCTTAACCCGCTTTATTACGGAGCGCCAACAAAACCAACCCATCGCTTTTTTTAGCCGCTCAAGAACACGACCTAAAGGATTACCTACAGCGGATAACATCATTAAAAAGGGCCGTTATCAATTGTTTATTTACAATCAGCGAAACACATTATGATAGCATGGAGTTTCTTTATTTTATCTGTTTGTGCTAGCACCTATAGCCAGTACTGGCAAAAAAAGGCCGCCATATTATTTGTCGCCCAGCCTCAATTAACTAGGCTGCAAAAAATCTTATCTCTACCTATCATATTAAGCCTGTTATTCTTAGGGCTTGCCGCTTTCAGTTGGTTGTTTGTATTGCACTTTTGGGATGTCTCTCAAGCTTATCCGAGACTGAGTATCAATTTTGTCGCAATATTGATTCTATCTCATTTTACCTTTAATGAACCTATCTCCCAAAAACAGTGCTTAGGCTGTGGCTTGATTATCATTGGGATCATTATGCTTAGCGGAGGGTTCAAATGAGAAACGATCAGCCCATGCAGCAAAACACTTTACCTTTTCCACTTTTCAGTAGAATAAACTGGCCGATAACCATGGCACTTTGCAGCGTTGTGCTGATAACAATCGCACAGATCAGCATGAAATGGGGCGTCATGCAGCTCACTCTTTTTCTACCTGAGCTAGCCTCGTTTTGGCAGCAAAGCTCACTGTTTGAACTTAAGTTTACCGTCGTCATAGCCCCAAATAAGCCATTGTTTCTATTAGCTTTTATTCCATTGCTTTTCATTATCACAGGATTACTTTGTTACGCCTTATCCATGATTTGTTGGATTGTCGCTCTCAAGCAGCTGCCTTTATCCCTCGCCTACCCGCTATTAAGCCTAAGTTATATTCTGGTTTATTTTGCCGCCATCAGCCTACCTGGATTAAACGAAACATTCAGCGGCATCAAACTGCTCGGTATTATATGTATTCTTATAGGACTTTATTTAATGGCGCCCAAGGGAATGGCACACAATACTCAATAGAGAATGACAATTAAGGCATGATCCTTATTTAAACAAAAGTTTATGCAATATAAACGATTAACCTAACTCAACATCCCCCCTTTTTTAAAAACTGAAATTAAAAAGCCACTAATATCCTCATCATTAAGTATAAGCCACAAAAGTCCAATATTTTAAGTTCAAAAACAAGAATAAAATAAGAATAAAATAAGGAAGTTAAATAATATCACTGCATTAATGGCAGCAAAGCCTGCCTATTCATAATACAGGGTATTTACCATTAAGAATAAACTCAATCAATAAAAGAGAAAACCTATGTCAGATTTTGGACTATCAGCAGCGTCTGCCGCTATTGTTACAGGAAAGTCAATTAACGATATTGCACCACAAGAAAAAATTGAAACAAAAACACTGACTCATGCAAACAGCCCATTGAATCAAGCCTGTTGGGCGGGAACTAAACTGCTAGGCAATGTAGCAGGAGAAGTCGCCTCTACAGGTAAATTAGCGCTATCTATCATTGCTACAGGTGCACTGGCGAGCGTCCCCTATAAATTAGGAATATTAAACCCAGTATCCACCGCTGCGTTATCTATGATCCCAACTGCACAACAATGGACAACGGGCTTTGATACCTCAATTTCAGGTATTTTTAGCCATGAAACAAAGAAAAACAACCCACTGTCCACCTTTCTCGTTGGTCAACTCCCTACTCTGCTTACAAAAATTCCCAGCGTTGCCGCTATCACTATGATACTCAATGATTACCAAGGTATTATTATTCCATTACTCAAACCACATATCGGTGACACAGTAGCTGGATATATCACCACGACACTGCCCGTCGTCTCTGAGTGGGCGCTCGCTGCCAGCCCTTATGTCGCTTACTTGCCTTTAGTCATGGCTGGTATCGGCGCGGGTCTCTGCTTATGGCAATGTCTACAAGAACTTGAAACAGGCATGGACAAAATCGTCAGCAACGCCAATGAATTTAGCAGTGCCTTAAAAGGACAAACGGATCAAGCCAGCACAGCGATCATCCATGCTTGATCTAGTGTTAATCAATTTAGCCATAAGTTAAAATAACCATGAATAAAGTCCCGTTAAACGACACTTTTGATAAACTTGTCGCACTCAGTATTGAAAAAATGGCAGCAGAAGAGCAAGCTCATCAGCCCTATAAAAATACGGTACACATTAAAGCCCAACTGCAGCAAAAAATGACCGACTTTATGCTGCAAACCCAAACTCGGTTAGATCACAGCATAAAATTGTGTCAAACTTTTCTCAGTCAAGAGCAAATCCAACGCATTTTCTTACCAATACTGCGTGCCTTTAATCATTCACCTCAGACACTAGAACAAAGAGAAATCCCCAATGCCAAAGTCAATAATGACGATTATGAACTTATATTAGCCATTGGTGAGCAACTGACGCAACAGCAAACATTTCACGATGCCATTGCAATCTATAGTCTATTGGAGCTCATAAAACCGGAAGATATTCGTGCTTATCTTCAACATGGCAGAGCATTAGAAGCACAAGGTGATATTGCGACAACCACTCAGTATTACCAGAATATGACTCAAGCACTCAATAACCCCGTACTGAACTTTCATGCCGCTCAGTACCTATTAAATATTGGGCAAGCATTTGAAGCAACAGAAAAAATTAATAATGCTATTGAAGCATTAAACAGTGTCAACACAGACTCACCTGAATGCGTTGAACTTATGGCCATGCTACAAGCTTTTAAAAATGCTCATCAATTGAATTAATTGCTTTTTGATACAAGATATGGCGAGTCAAGGTTAACTCAATTTGAAAATAAGTTGAGAATAAAAAAGTGCTTATTCCACTATTTCCACTATGATCATAAGGGTCATAAGGGCCATAAGCACTTTCATCTTTCACACTCATTGATTATCCAATATCCAACATTTTATTAAGCAATAGTATGAATATTGGTAATAATCGGCTCACCTTTTAACGGCCTAAAAATTTCAATCATGACAAGGTTCCGCTTTTGGCGCCACCACTTTTGCCTCACAAATAAATCGATAGTTCATTCCAGCAACCACCTGAGTGGACATTTCATCTAGAGGCTGATAGATTTCAATTAATGCCTGTTCAATCGATGCATCAGGGGAAACAATTTTCGCTTCACATTCGAAACGATAATTAGTGCCATTCACCACTTGTGTCGACACCATTAATGGACGGTAACTCACGCCCACAAAACCTTCCATTGCTTCATTTTTTCACGCAATATAATAACGCAATATTCTTAGGGCGAGTTTCACTGCCTCCAAAAGGGCTTGTCTCCACACCCATTTTGCCCGTTTTTGTCACATGTGGCACATAATCATATCCATTGGGACTGAAATGCCCTTTCACATCGGCATACCTTTGCATGTGTGTATGACTTTTTATTGCATCCCCTTGCCATGAAGCAGGTGCCCGCTCTCCATCAGGTTCAATATTCGTACCAGAATAATCAATGCCACGAATAAACTGCCCATAAGCCGGTTTAAACCTTTGCCAACCTTTAGGACATTGTTTCGCATCAAAGGCAACCACAGCCCCTATTGGCACCGTTAACTCACCGAAAACATGACTGATAAAACCTACCAACCACAAAATAATGGCCGTCAAAATAGAAGCCATAACTGGCACAAATACCGCTTTCAATAGACGATTCCTTTTCAATGCCCCTTTATTTTTCTGATTATTTATTCCTTGGTTAGACGAAACGTCTTAAAGAAATGCTACTTAATGGCATACTTCTTATTCGCTTTGAAGGCTTCAACCTCCAGAGGTGCTGATCTATAGTCATAGTTAGCGAGATCCCTGATATGCTGAACGACGACTTCAGAAAAGCTTGATCTTTCAACCTGTAAAACGTGAACAAGTTCATGAGCCATTCTGGGTCTGTCAAGTTTGTATCCTTTTCGTACGTATATTGAATAGCCAAAAACTTGTGCGTTGTTGGAGATCCCCTCACCAATCAAACCAAGAGACTCACCCATTGCTTTAAGTGCTGGATCTTCATAAGGATACGGAACGGAGTCAACATAAACGACCCTCACCTTTTCAGGAAACTGAATGCCAATATCTGCAGCTAACTCTAGGTTAGCCTTACTTAATGGCATCCCTTTTTGTAAGCCTTGCCGATCAATCTCCTGTGCCCACGAGATATACTGTGGAAGTAACCTTGCCATAGGATTCTGATCCTGCGCCGATGCGACTGAAAGTAAACTGAGTAATCCTCCCCAAAACAATAGCGCTAATTTAATCATTTTCATTTTTTAACCTTATTATTTGATATCGATATCGGCCTAAGCTTCGATCTATAGCCTTTATGAAGTGCCCACTCATATCTTTCTCTTTTATGAATCAGAAGATTACCATTAAAAATCACATTTACACAATAGTTTAACATTAGTTACTGATAGAGTGGCTGATAGAGTGGCTGATAAATAAGTGACGAAGACATAAGTGACAAGATAGAACTCCAACACATAAACATTTCATCATCAAAGGCATCGCAAATAAAAATCACTCAATACACATAAAAAACATAACAAGATTAAAAATTACAAAACAACATACATAAAAACAATTTAAATACCTTTTACGTTGATTTTTAACTTAAAAATTGACAATAATTTTCAATATAAAAGACTTTTAATACGTAAAATTAATTATAATAAGCGAATATTTTACGCACTTTAATCTATTTTATGTCATTAATCACAAAAACACCCAATGAACAACGACGCTTTGGTTTAGCACTGTGGGCAGGTTTTCTAGGAGGCAATCTAGCCAGCTTCGTAAAATGGGGCACAGAAAACCCATTTCCTCCCAGAACGCCCGATAGAGGGATCCCGCCTTTTGATATGCTGCAAGACTTTGGTCTTCAAGTCAGTCAAATGATCTATCAATTTTCTGAACATATGATCAATTGGGGAGTGGCAGGCGTGCATCATGGCTTTTCCATTGTCTTTGCCATGTTATATTGCGTTATGGTTGAAGTTTTCCCACAAGTCAAACTCTGGCAAGGCATCGCTTTTTCCATTGTGATCACCTTGTTGTTTCATGGCCTTGTGCTACCTCTAGGGGGCTGGGCACCACATATGTGGCAACTTCCTACGCAAGAGATCATATCGGAATTTCTAGGTCATGGACTATGGATGTGGGCCATCGAACTGGTTCGCATTGCCATACGAGAGAAAAAAACCGCTCCTAAATCCCTTACCCGCTCTCAAACATAAGCCGATACACAGAACCCGTCGCAATAGAGCAGAACAAAATTAGGGGAATAAACAAGCCTGATTCACTTATGAATCAGGCTTGATATCGTCACTTTTATTGCTTAATCCAATAGCCCATTTTCTTTAAGAAAAGCCACTTCTTCATCTGATAAAAGATAGCCATCCTTGTCATAATACTGACCATCAACTTGCGTGAACCCCTTAACCCTCTCTGTTGCTGACTCAGCCCCTAATACATCCAGCATTGATGGCGTATCATTCGCCGCAGCATACCCAGACAGTAATATCGTACTCAACAGCAATATTGTTTTTTTCATATTCTTATCCTTTAATTTTTAATTTTTATTGATATTAAAGCGAGTCAATCACGTTACTTTTCTGTCACCACAATAGAAGCGGTATCTGACACAACAGGCAAAGCACCATTTTGAGCGATATAATCACTTTCCAAAACGCATTCTGATCCAATATAAGCTTGAATATCATCATTATTAGCGTAGCGATCATAGATAATACACGTCCCATTATCATCGACTACACCCGCATGAATACGTCTAGTGAAGGCACTCAATTCATATTGATGTTCTATTGTACCTTGAACGTCAAATACGACATCATCGGCCTTATTTTTATAGGTAATAGTATAAGGAAATTCAGCACTTCTGACATAAACCTGTGTTTTAATGCCCGCAACGAACCGAGCAGGGTTTGTCAATGTCGCATCGATTTGTAGAGAAGTCGTATATTGTTCAAAATTTGAACCTGCGACAACACTTTCATGCACAGTGGTAATATTATGATGATAACCAAAGTTGGCCGTCACGTCGGCAAATTTTGCGGCTTTAGCTTCTATATCAATACCAATATTCATTTCTTCCGTGATCCCAGCGGTGTTGATAAAGCTATCGGATGAGCTTTCAGTTCGAGTATACTTCAATATCACAGGGGTATTTTGCGCAAGAGGAAGCTCATTTGCATCGAGCAAGAAAGTACCACTGTATGACTGTATAGGTCCATTTAGATTAACGTTATTATAATCAAAAGAGATATCTTGAATTTCTAAATCCAATATTCTATCTGTAATAATACCAATGCTGTTAATTTTGTTATCATTGTAGGTACCATGAAAACCCAACACCCCTCGGCCATCCTCAACGGTCCAATTATATTTTTTACTCTTTGACCCATATTGACCAAAACCGTAACTATTACCAGTATTAGTGTAAAACTTCATCGCAGTGATACGTTTCATGCTCCTGCTAGATGTTTTCGCAGAAGACTTCCAAAAGCTACCACTGGTAATGTATTCATCCTCAGCTAAGCTAATGACTCTTTTGTCACCACTGGTTTTACCAAAGCTACCCGATCCCCCTTTTTCATAGGTAATTTTCATTCCCTTGATATACCAACCATCGTCATACACAGTAATAGAACTAATTTTATTGCCCGGAATAGCTTGAGAGTGATTAAGCGTACTATAATTGTTTTTATAGTCCGTGCCATGAGTCCAGCTACTCACCTCTCTAGCCAAATAGTCTTGCGCATTGGCTGATAAAGCTGATTGACTAAAAGCCAGTAGTGACAGACTTAACAAGCTGAGCGTCATTTTTTTGTTCATAATTTATCCCCTAAAATTTATTATTTTTGTTATATTTATTTATTCTTTGTTAACAATTCTGATATTTAAAACACCAATTTACATAACATAAAGGTTACTGTCAGAATCAAGTACAAATATAACTACTCATAAAATTAATTCAACGGAAACAATAAATAACACTACCCCTTAAAAAAAACACACACTCCAAAACCAATAATCAAAATAAATAATAAATCGCAACTTTATAGATTTTAATTTTACAAATAATCAAATTAATAGCACTAAAAACTAAAAATAAATCCTATGAAATACAGATTGAATTCAAAATAAAATAAGAGCACAACAAAAAAACATCATAAAATAAACAATAAGCCAACCACCAGGAAACAATAAAAAACCAAATAAAAACAAAAAACACACATTAATTAAAATATGAAGGTCATTTAAAAAACAAATTAAAGGTAGATATAAAGTAAATAAATAAAAATTTACATGCTGTCGAGGATTGCTGTCGAAGATATTTCAGCAAGAATTGCCACCATTTATTTTTGCATTGTGTAACCTATAGGAAGTTTTTCTTCTGGACTACGATGATCCTCATATTCAATCCCTTGATACTCGCCGCTATGGCCACCTCTATGGCAAGTCACGACAGTTTTACCGCTATTCAACCAATCAAGGACTTTTTCAACTTCGACTAGGGTCTGTTGATCTTTGCTGATTATTTCTGCTGCAGTTTGTCGCTTCTTTATACAAGGCAGAGCTTATGCAGTGTAGTCATTCTCCATAAGTAAGCGATAACGCCGTAGAAAGGAGCGACAAGCGCAGTCCGTAGGATCCGGCTAAACGTGTTTTCCTCTTTGTTGAGAGGCATTCGCTTAGAATGACTAGGCGTCACCCCTCTCGCCGCGATTAAAACACGTTTATCTCGGACATAATTTAATCATGAAAGATCAACAGCCCCTAATATTTGAGGGTAATAATCATCGACTGTTTCATTGTAATAATCAGGGCAAGTTGCACTGAGGCCATAGCCCATACCTAGATTGTCCATAAAATCAAAACCATCACAATATAGCTCGTAACACTGCCTGATATATTGCTGAACATCACTTGGCCTATTCACTATTTTTTGCAATATATTGCGAAGGTACCACTCGTAATACTGACCCATTGAAAAATAAAGAGACAGTATTTTTTTCGCTTCGTACAGAGCACTCGGTGTTGTGTAATTGATGGAGATGAGAGCAAGATAATCATCAGAGGTCAATGTTTCTTCTAGCTTTGATTCTGTGTACACCCAAGTTTCAAATGCGGGCAATTCGATTTTTTGAGCCACTAACTTAAAAAAGACCAGTTTTGTAGGATCCACTTCATTCCCTTATAAGGCTAACCACTCATTCAACAACAGCAGAATAAGCTTCCAAACTGCTGACTCTTTTTATAAAAGCCAATCAATAAATAATCAGTCTCATCTCAATCTGAGAGATCACAATGAGACTGAAATAATGTCATTACAAGGTCATCATTGTCGATTGCTTATCCCTTGACAATCCTTGAGGTATAATAATCCTCCAATGCTTTCACATCTTCTGGGCGCTCCAGTGCTTTTTCATGTCCTTGTGCTCGCACTCGAATGATCGCATTACTCACTGCCTCTGAGCTAGCAGTGATAACATCTTCATGATTATAATGAGTATCAATAAAGCTAGTGAGTGCAGGCTGCTTCGTCGGTGCGGGCAATTGGCTCAATACATACGCTGCTTTAACGAGCCCAGAACGACCATCCCCACCACCACAATGAATAGCCACATGTTGGCCTTTATTTTCATATTCTTTAATGGTTTCAACAATCAGCGACAATTGCTGCTTAGGTAAACTGCCTTCCTTAAAAAAGTCCTGTATATGTAATTTTGATTGATTAACATGGGCGATCCCGTGTCGAGTCAACTCACTCGTTAACTGAGCAGAAGCCTTCTCTGCTACGGAGATCAACACAGACACTCCAAGGTTTTTCATCAATTGAGCATATTCGACTGCATCCTCTTTAGGTCGACGAGTCGATACAAGCCGATGACCAGGCGCAACATGGGCATTAAATTTATATCTCGTGTGTTCATCCATATTACGATCAAGATCTAAGGGCAACACATTAGCCGCTGATACAGCAGCGTTCAGGCGCAATTGCTGCTCTTGTTGACTCACGGCATTAAATAAAACCGTTAGATACTCTTTATACTCACTGGAAGCCGTTGTACTGACTTTTTCTCGATACAAATTCGCACTAAGCTGCTCAGCTTTCGCTTGAGTCAATTGACTTATTGCCGTCTTTAAAGCCTGGCTTAAACTTAGATCCAGCTGAGGTTCTGGCACGATTTTCTTTAACACATCGATATTGCTTGCTAATTGTTTTAACTGCGCTAATGTATCAGCCAAATCGCCAGTAAAATGTGCTGGTAATTGTGTCAGTTGTTGATTAATTGCCAAGGTAAGTTTTTTTACTGGCACTGAGTATTCAGTTAACTTTAACTCAATGCCAGACAATAAGGCTTGTAATGGCGCGGTGTCCTTCATCGATGGCTGTGCAATAAGCTCGGTTAAATAGGTTTGCATGCGCTTCAATTCTGGCTGGGTGATTGGCGACGCCTGTAATACTAACGTTAAAATTTGCTGTAAATCCTGCTCAATATTTGTCAAACCAACCCCGTTCATCCCTTTTAATAAGGTCGGTAACTGGGTTAAGCCTGATTGAACTTGACTTTGCTGTGCCGCATTTTGATTCAACTCTTTGACTACATTGATCACTTGTTGAGAATGAGTAAACCCATTGATGAACACCTGGTGTTTGATCGCCGCAAACGCCTCTTGTTGCTTGTCAGTAAACTGGGACATATCCAGCTTGCGGATCTGACTGGCCAATCGAAGTGCCGCTTTAGGTTCAATTGGGCGCAAGGTATCATTAAGACGTTGGAAGAGGGCTTGTTTTTTTAATTCGCTGTTGTCATCCGCTAAACAAAAAACATGCTGAAAATCCAGCCATAGTTCGCTTAAACTCGTTTTAACACAAGGAGTAAAACAAGCGGTTAGCCTTGCATTAAACTCACGTTCCAGTGTCTCTCTTTCGCTATGTGCCTTATCGACTATAGCCACAAAGGATTGAGCGTCATTCATTTGAGTCAACGCAACATGAGTCAGCGCAACTTGGATTTTATCTAATAAAGGCAAAGGCTGCTTAACCAAACCTTGTATCAATTGCTCAGCCACTTCCTTAGTTGTTATCCCTTTATCAGACTGAGCACACTTAGCCATTAAGGATTGATAGTCACAAATGATGTCGTCCGTAGAGCGAGTATTTAATGTATCAATAAAGTCATTAACTTGTAACTCTATATTCGCTTTAACTTTCGTCTGAATAAGCGTTTCAAGTGCCTCAACAAAATATTTATGGGCACCCTTGCCCCCATAAGTGATCTCTTTTGGTGGCGTTTTCACTTTATCAAGTAACAGCCTAAGATCATCTTCACTCTGGGTTTCTAATAAACGCCATAGCTTTTCATCGATTTCTTCAAATCCTGCAGCAACCAGACATTTCTCAAGAAAAGTAAAATAACGATTAATTAATGCTTCCCCTTTGGCATGAGGAATATTGGCAATCCAGTTATTCAGCTCTGCATCCATATTCTTGACTGTGACGTCGTTGGTCGACAAGGTCAGTTTTGCTAAAGGAAGCGTGTTATGACTCGCATCATCACGCAACTGTTGCCATTGACTTGCAGTGTCATCGTTTGAGTGTCGCGCTGGCAGGGCGCTAACTGTGTGGCCATTTATCCTGCCTAATGTCGGCGTCGACACATTATCCGTAGTAATGTGCTGTGAGGAATTAGATTGTTGAACATGTGAAAACATAGCTGTTGCCTTAAGTAGTAACCATGATAAGGAAAAGGAATTAGGTAACTTGAAATGTATTGCCCTTTACCAACTAAATTGAACGAGATAAAGATGCAATATAATCAGAGGAAAGCGGATTCAGCGCTGGAGTGGATAATGCCTGTTGCCATGTTTTACTAAAACCAATGACTCGCTCTATGACGTGGTTTAATTGATACGACTAACCCAGTTAAGACATAATTGATTTAACTGGAGATTGAAATGAAAACACGTAA